>DALZBD010000156.1:0-8136 GCA_031977515.1 Bacteroides sp.
AAAAAATACCGGAAGCTTTTTTGGATTTTGGAAATAGTTGTATCTTTGCACACAGAAACAATGGGCTATGGTGTAATGGTAACACTTCAGATTCTGGTCCTGACTTTCCAGGTTCGAATCCTGGTAGCCCAACCTGTTAGAAAAGCATCCTGTACTACAGGGTGCTTTTTTTATATATCTTTTGCCTCTTCTTCACCTCTCAGTATAGCTCCCCAGGTATACGCATACTCATCGGCATAAAGCTCTCTTTTCCGACGGGTAGCTTTCCCAAAAGATAGTATAAGCTATCTATGCAGTGCCCGATCTCGTGCAGCAGCAGACTTTCTCGTTTGGAGGGGACTTATAGTCCCCGAAGAATTACTATCAGGACATTTTGTCCGTCTATAATATTTTGTGATTGGTATTTTGTTTTTTCGGATTGAAAATCCTCATAGTAAAGATGCTCGGATAATATATCCTCGCAACGGCAACGGCAACGGCAACGGACAACGGACAACGGAGCGACGCAGACGCAGACGCAATAATGCGCAAAAGAGCAATATACAGCACAAACGTAAAATACTATTGACTGGTTATCAATAGATCATTTAAATATTCTGGCAAACACTGACTTTTTACAGCAGTAGAGCATTATATAAAAGAAAAATCCCCCAAAGAGAGTGGTGCAACCTCATCACTCTCTTTGGGGGATACTTAACTATGCAGTTTCTATTACTCCTCTTTTTTCAGAGACTGGTCGATGATACGGATCTTCTCCTGTATCAGTTCCAGTTCACCTTTGAGTTTTTCAGCTTTTCGGTTCATCTCTGTCAGCAGGCTGCTTCCTTTTTTGGAAGAGGCTGTCAGGAATCCGAGGTTATTCTCGTATGTCTTGAGTTCATTCTTCATATTCTCATACGTACGCACTAGTTTTTCTCTTTCGCGGTATATCGTCTGAGAGCCGGAACCCTCTTCCTGAATGTTACTGATATTGCTGCGGAACGTATTCAGCCTCTTATTGGAAGCCTGCAGGTTGAACTGGTCGAAATGCGTATCGATCCACTGGTGGTATTGTTTGTAGATCTTGTCCTTTTCTTTGAAAGGTACATGGCCTATTGTATTCCACTCTTTCATCAGTTCTTTTACCAGCGTTTCCGCCTCTTCCGCATTCATATCGCTCTCTATGGCCGCCAGCTTGCTGATGATCGCTTTTTTCTTATCCAGATTCTCATGCTCTACCGAACGTTGTGATGAATTGGCTTTGCCTTTCTTCTCAAAGAAGTAATCGCACGATCCGATGAAACGTTTCCAGATAGCGTCGGAGTGTTTTTTAGGTACCGGCCCTATGGTCTTCCATTCCTTTTGCAGACGCGACAATACTTCGGCAGTTTCTTTCCAGTCTGTGCTTTCGCGCAATGCTTCCGCCTGTTCGCAAAGAGCCCGTTTCTTCTCGAGGTTCTGGTTCATCTTCTCTTTCACCTCTTTAAAGAAGGCCGCTTTGTTGCGGAAAAATTCATCACATGCTTTGCGGAAACGCTCGAAGATCTTTACGTTCATCTTCTGCGGAGCAAATCCGATCGTCTTCCATTTGTTCTGCAACGCGATCACCTCCTGTGTCTTAGCATCCCAGGTCGAGAAGGAATTCAGTTCTTTGTAGTCTATGGCCTCCACGATCTCGCAGATCACTGTCTTCTGGTCCAGATTGAGTTGTTCGTTCTCTTTCAGCGCTTCGAAGTGTTGCTGATGGCGGCGGTTGACCTGTGTAGAGGCTGTCTTGAACCGGGTCCAGATCTCTTCCCGCAACTCTTTGCCCACCGGGCCCGTATCACGGAATTCCTGGTGCAACTTCTGCAACTGATGGAAAGCAGATACCACATCGGGCTCCTCTGCCAGTTTTTCGGCTGCCTCGCACAAACGGTTTTTCAGTTCCAGGTTCTTTTTGAAGTCATATTCCCGGAATTCATTATTGAGTTTCAGCAGGTCGTAGAACTTTTCTACATACAGGTGGTAGTTTTTCCAGAGTTCATTTACCTTACCCTGAGGTACCAGCTTGATCTCGTTCCATTGTTGCTGTAGTTTCTTGAACTCGTTGAAATTCTTATTGGTATCTTCACCCGACTCCACCAGTTCTTTCAGCTCTTCGATGATGGACAGTTTGATCTGCAGGTTATCTTCCTTGGTTTTTTCCAGTTGGGCCGAGCGGGCGCTCCGTTTTTCACGGATGGTTGCCATCAGCGCTTTGAACGTAGCTTCCAGTTCGTCCGTGGCAGGTACATATTCTTCTTCCGTGCCACCGTTGTCCAGAAATGCCTGACGGGCACTTTCCAACTCTGCGTTGTGGTATTTATAGAAAGTCTGTTTGAGTAGTTCTACTTCTTGTCTGGAAGACTCTTCCGCAAGTGCAGCCAATTCTTTCAGGCGGGAGATCACTCCTTCTTTATCCGCAGGCAGTGCGACTGCTTTTTCGTCTTCCGCTTCTGTGGCGAGAGCTTCTTTTGCGGCCGGAGTTTCTTCCGGTACCGCAATTTCCTCCACAGCCGGGACTTCCGGTTGTAACACCGTTGCCTCCTGCTCTGTTTCGGGAGATTCTTCTTCTGTGGCTGGTTGAGCCTCTATGACGATGGATTCCTGTGCAGGGACATTCTCTTCCGCAACTTCAGCAGGAGCCACCTCTTCGGGTGTTATATCTTCCTCCGTCAGTACCACTTCCTGCGAAGTCGTCTGTTCCGGAATCTCTTCTGTGACAGGCTCTTCGGCCTCTACAGCTGGATTTTCTATTTCCTGAGTCGCAAGTGTCGTGTTCTCTGTAGTCTCTTCCGTTGTTTCTCCCTCATCCTGTGTTTCTTTTCCTTCTTCTATGGGAGCATTCGTTTCCGTCGTGTCAGAGATCTCAACATTTTTCTTTTCTTCTTCTAATCCATCCTGCTTCAAAGGCAGATTAGTGTCCTGAGAGTCCATCATTGTATTTATGTTTTAAGAGTAGGAGCTACCTCCCGTATGTTACATTGGCCCACAAATTAATGAAATAAAATAATTACTTCATACAATTTCAGTCAGTTTTTTTAAAAAATCTGTCTACGACAACAGAACGGTGACACCCATGTAGATCATCATTCCCACAATATCATTGGTAATGGCGATAAAGGGACCGGTGGCAATGGCCGGGTCTATTTTGAGCTTTTCAAGCGTCATAGGTACAAACGTTCCGAAAAGAGAGGCAAACATCACGACGCAAAACAAACTGATAGAGACCGAATAACTCACTGTGGCTGTGGGGCCAAACCGTATAAAGTTATATACGTATACCAGCAGGGAGATGATCGACGCATTGATCAATGCCACCAGCGACTCTTTTCCTACCTGCTTGTAGGTGTCTTTGGTATCCAGCGAACTGTTGGCAAGCCCTTGTACTACCAGTGCCGAAGACTGTGTACCTACGTTTCCTCCCGTACCCCCGATCAACGGGATGTAGAGTGCCATTTCCGGAAAGCGGGCAAAGGTCGATTCGAAGTTACCCAGCAGCATCGAGTTGCCGATACCCCCGATCATACCAATGATCAGCCAGGGCAGGCGTGCCCGTGTCTGCCGGATGATCTTATCGTCCGACTCCACATCCTGCGAAAGACCCGATGCCAGCTGATAATCGCGTTCCGACTGTTCACGTACCTCGTCCATCACGTCGTCTACCGTGATCTGCCCTACGAGTCGCCCGATCGTATCGACTACCGGTATGGCCACCAGGTCATACTTTTCGATGGCCTGCACCACCTCGTCTGTAGGAGTATCTACCCGTACCGAGAGTGGCTCTTTGCGCATCACGTGTTTCACTTTGGATACAGAAGGGGAGGTGATCATCTTCTTCAACGGGAATACCCCTTTCAGGCGCTCGTCGTCGTCCACTACATATACGTAATAGATCTCGTCGAGATCTTCCGCCTGCTGGCGCATCTCTTTGAGACATTCGGGCATACTCCAGTTTTCATTCACTACCACCATCTCGGTACCCATCAGCCCTCCGGCCGTATCTTCGTCGTACTTGAGCAGGTCGATGATATCTCCCGCCTGTTCGATGTCTTCTATGTGTGAGAGTACCTCCTCCTGCTTGTCCTCATCGAGCTCGCGCATCAGATCCACGGCATCGTCCGAGTCCATATAGTCTACAAATCGCTTGGCAATGGTTTCCGACGGGAGTACTTCAAGGAATTCCTTTCGTTTGTCTTCGTCCATCTCCATCAGCACGTCCGCCGCAGTCTCATTGTCGAGCAGCAGGTAGACAAACCGTGCTTTTTCCAGCGACAATTCGTCACACAGTTCGGCGATATCAGCCGGGTGAAGTTTTTCCAGCAACTCCTTCACCTGTACGGCCTCCTCCTGTTCGATCAGCGGTTTGAGGATAGTGAGGTATTCTTCGTTCATCATTCAGTCACTTGTCTGGGGTTGAAAATCCGGTTTGTGTCAGGCATTCATCTCTTTCAGGGCTTGCTCCACCCGGTTGGTCAGGTCGATAAACTGAGCCACCGACAGTTGTTCGGGTCTTTTGTTGAAGATCTCCTCCGCGGTCAGTGGGCACTCCTTGCCCAATATAGGCTTGATGGAGTTGCGCAATGTCTTTCGGCGTTGGTTGAAAGTCGTTTTTACCACCTGTTTGAAGAGTCTGGGATCGCATCCCAGTTCCGTCGTGTCGTTGCGCGTCATACGGATCACGGCACTTTTCACTTTAGGGGGTGGGTTGAATACACCCGGCTCTACCGTGAAGAGATATTCCACCCGGTACCAGGCCTGGATCAATACGCTCAGGATACCGTAGGTCTTGCTGCCGGGCCCGGCAGCGATACGCTCTGCTACCTCTTTCTGTATCATTCCCGTGCAGCATGGGATCTGGTCTTTGTTGTCCAACATCTTGAAAAAGATCTGGCTGGATATATTATACGGATAGTTGCCGGTGAGTACAAATGGGCGACCGTCGAAAAGCCGGTCGAGATGCATTTTTAGGAAATCGTCCTCAATGATGTGATCTTCCAGAGACGGATAATTCTGACGCAGATACTCCACCGATTCGAAATCTACCTCCACCACCTTGAGCTCCCGGTTCTTTTCGATCAGAAATTGTGTGAGTACTCCCATACCCGGGCCTACTTCCAGTATGGGAAGTTCCGGAAACAGGTCTACCGTATCAGCGATGTCCCGTGCCACTTTCAGGTCTTTCAGAAAGTGCTGTCCGAGAAACTTTTTAGGTCTTACTACTCTCATTTATCAGCGGAATAATTACTTTTGCAGCATACAAAGGTAAGGAATAAATTTGATTTACGATTTACGGATTTACGATTTACGATTGAAGTTACTTTTTCCGGTAAATTTTCAATGGCTGAAATTCAATGAATGCAATCTCAACGTCCCTTAGCATTACTCACAGGAGAATGGTCATGACCCAAAGGAATAATCATCAAATCGTAAATCGTAAATGTCATTGTCTTTGTTTATCAATCCATGAATAAAACAATAAAAAGAGGTTTCCAGATACTGTTGCCGCTCCTGCTGGGAGGGGCTATTCTTTACTGGCTCTACCGGGATTTCGATTTCTCCCGTGTCCGGGAGGTGCTTATGCATGGGATGAACTGGTGGTGGATGTTGGTATCACTGCTGTTTGGCCTTTTCAGCCATCTGTTCCGGGGCTGGCGCTGGCGGCAGACCCTTGAGCCCCTGGGAGCCTATCCCAAACGATCTCATTGTGTGAACGCTGTCTTCATATCTTATGCGGCCAACCTGGTAGTGCCCCGGGTGGGGGAGATCTCCCGTTGCGGTATTCTCGCTAAGTACGACAATGTCTCTTTTTCCAAATCCCTCGGCACTGTGGTCACCGAACGCATCCTGGATATGCTGTGTGTGGGATTGATCACGCTGGTTACTTTCCTCATACAGACCCCTGTCTTTGCCCGTTTCTTCCGTACCACAGGCACCAACCTGTCAGATATCACTCAGTTGCTTACTTCCGCCCACCTCTATATCATTCTATTTTGTCTGCTGGCACTGGCCGTACTGGCCTGGTACTTGGTACGCACCCTCTCTTTCTTTGAGAAGGTCAAAGGCATTGTGTGGAACATCTGGGAAGGAGTGTTGTCGTTGCGGAGTGTCCGCAACAAATGGAAGTTTGCCTTGTACACCTTTCTGATCTGGTTTTGCTATTTCATGCAGTTCTATGTCAGTTTTTATTGCTTCTCCTTCACCAGTCACCTCGGGGTAGCTGCCGGGTTGGTGCTGTTTGTCGGTGGTACACTGGCTGTGGTTGTGCCTACCCCCAATGGGGCAGGACCCTGGCATTTTGCCATTGCCACCCTGCTTGTCCTCTACGGAGTGGATGCAACCGATGCCGGAATATTTGCACTGATCGTACACGGAATTCAAACTTTTTTGATAGCTTTGTTGGGAATATACGGATTAGCGGCTTTGCCGTTCACTAATAAAAAACTGAGTCTATGAAAACAATTGAGTCATTGGCACCACAAAACGTGTGGAAACACTTTTACGCACTGACCCGCATCCCCCGTCCTTCGGGATACATGGGGCCGGTCACAGAGTTCCTGTTGAATTTCGGCAAAGGCCTGGGGCTGGAATCATTTACCGATGAGATCGGCAACGTGATCATCCGCAAACCGGCTACTCCCGGTATGGAAGACCGCAAAGGAGTGATCCTGCAGGCACACATGGACATGGTTCCACAGAAGAACAACGATACGGTGCATGATTTCAGAAAAGATCCGATCGAAGCCTATATCGACGGCGAATGGGTGAAAGCCCGTGGTACTACCCTCGGTGCCGACAACGGACTGGGCGTAGCAGCCATCATGGCTGTCTTTGAAGACAACACGCTGAAACACGGACCGCTGGAAGCACTGATCACTACCGACGAAGAGACCGGTATGGTAGGAGCCTTCGGACTGAAACCGGGTACGTTGCAGGGAGAGATCCTTCTCAACCTGGACTCGGAAGATGAAGGCGAACTCTATATCGGCTGTGCCGGTGGTATGGATGTCACAGCCACGCTGGAATACAAAGAGGCGGTGACCGATCCGGAAGATATAGCACTGGAAGTCAGTCTGAAAGGACTTCGTGGCGGACACTCCGGTCTGGAGATCAACGAAGGTCGTGCCAATGCCAACAAACTGCTCGTACGTGTGATACACGAAGCCGTGGCTACCTACGAAGCCCGTTTGGCCAGCTGGGCAGGGGGTAATATGCGCAACGCCATCCCGCGTGAAGCTGCGGCAGTGATCACTATCCCCGCCGAAAACGAACAGGAGGTACTGGATCTGATCAGCTATTGCCAGGATCTCTTCAATGAGGAATACAAAGCGATAGAAACTCCGATCAGCCTGACAGCCCAGCGGGTAGACCTCCCTGCGGGAGAGGTGCCCCAAGAGATACAGGACAATCTGTTGAATGCCATCTACGCCTGTCAGAACGGTGTGATGCGTATGATCCCTACGATCCCCGATACGGTAGAGACCTCTTCCAACCTGGCGATCATTGAGATCGGCGCAGGCAAAGCAGAGATCAAGATTCTGGCGCGCAGTTCGTCAGATAGCATGAAAGAATGCCTGACCACCAGCCTGGAAAGCTGTTTCTCTATGGCAGGAATGAAGGTGGTGCTGAGCGGTGGATATTCCGGCTGGCAGCCCAATGTAGACTCGCCTATCCTGCATGCCATGAAGGCTTCTTACCAGCAGCAGTTTGGCGTGGAACCGGCGGTGAAGGTGATCCATGCCGGACTCGAATGTGGTATCATCGGTGCCAACCAACCGGGACTGGATATGATCTCTTTCGGCCCCACCCTGCGCTCGCCGCACTCACCGGACGAACGGGTATTGATTGATACCGTACCTAAGTTTTACGACTTTCTGGTAGCTACACTGGAACAGACGCCGAAGAAATAAGGAGGAAGTGTTGATCCATACAAAAGAGGCTCTCTAAAAAGTCCCTAAAATGTAAAATCACCCTTGCTACAATTATACTGTAACGAGGGTGATTTTGTTCATTTAAGACTTTTGGGACAGCCTTTTTTCTTTTGAAAACTATCTGATACAATCAGCCCCGTAGGGGTTGTCTGTTTGTAGCCCCGTGCGGAAGCGCGGGGACAACATAGATTCCCACATAGATGCG
>DALZBD010000157.1:0-8136 GCA_031977515.1 Bacteroides sp.
TAAACCGGAGAATTCCATAAACCCTCCGTACTTTTTTTTAATTTTGCTCGAAAAAAGATTGCTATTCTCCAGAAACATATCGAAGCTGGCCGACGAAGAACTGTTGCAACGCTACAGGGAAAGTGGTAAGAACGAGTACTTCGGAGAGTTGTACAACCGGTACATGCCCCTTCTGTATGGAGTATGCCTGAAATACCTCGGACAGCCGGAAGCCGCCCAGGACGCGGTGATGCAACTTTTTGAAGAATTGATGCCCAAAGTATGTAATTACGAGATCGGCAATTTCCGCACCTGGCTTCACAGCGTGGTGCGCAACCATTGTCTGCAACTGCTCAGGCGCGAACAAAAAGAGATTTCACTTGAATTCACACTTTCATTTGTGGAATCTGACGAATTTCCGCATCTATTGGATGAAGAGCAGCCCGATAAAGAACGGCTGGCTGCCCTCAACAACTGTATGGAGAAGCTTCCGGAAAAACAAAAAGTGAGCATCGTACATTTCTATATGGAAGAAATGTCATACGCCGATATCGTGGAGAAGACCGGATATGAACTCAGCAGGGTAAAGAGTTATATCCAGAACGGAAAACGCAATTTAAGCATCTGTATAGAGAAACATCTGAAATGAAATTGTTGAAATACATACAAGGTCTCCGCAAAGGGAAAGAGGCACATCGCATCGAGAAAGAGGCGATGCGTGATCCTTTTCTGTCGGAAGCACTGGAAGGTTTCGATAGCGTACAGGACGATCACCTCAAACAGATCGAAACACTGCGCGCACAGATAGAAGCCCGGAGCCGCAACACCCATCGCACACGGATGATCTGGGGATGGAGCATGGTGGCCAGTGTATTTCTCGGCATATTTCTTGGAAGTTACTACTTCCTGCAACCCGAGCGCATATCACAACAGGGACTGGCCCTGGAAAAAGATACCTTGCATCAGCCTTCTCCACAGATGACACCTGCTCCTCAGGAAGATAAGGTGAGTCAGGTACGTCCCATAGAACCCCGGAAACCTTCTTCTACCGTGGCCGTGGAGCAAAAACCTGCCGCAATATCTCCCACCCCTTCTGTAGTGCTTCCGGAGGAAACACACCTCAGTGTAGAAGAGAAAGAAACAGGGCAGCAGGAAGATATATTTGTAGCACACACAGAAGAGACTTCTGATATCCCTATACCTTCCGAAGAGCTGCCGATACCGGCCATCTCCGGAGAGCCTTCGAAGAAAACAGTTTCCTCTTCCAAACATTCAAAAACCATAATCAGTAGCAGAGACAAATCAGGAGGAAGGGTTTCGGGCAGGATCGTAGACGAAGATGGAGATCCTGTGGTGGGTGCTTCAGTCATTGTCCAGGGTACCCACAACGGTGCTATCACCGATATAGATGGGTATTTCGAACTCACCACCAATGAAGGAGAGAAAATACAGGTCAGTTACATCGGCTACGACACAGTCACTCTGCCGGCAGACACTACCCGGATGCTTACCATTGCCATGCAGGAAGATTCACAGACGTTGAGTGAGGTGATAGTTATAGGATACGGAAATACAATGAAGAGATCTATGGCAGGATCTTCTTCCCGGATCAAAAAGAAAAGGATCCCTACCCCCAGACCGGTGATAGGAAAACGTGAATACAGACACTATCTGAAAGAAAGCATTGAATATCCTTCCGAAGGAGAATGTGCGGAAGTGAAAGGGAAAGTAGTAGTCGCCTTCTTTGTAGACAGCGCAGGACGTCCCTACAACATACGGATACACAAAAGTCTGTGTGAAACACTGGATCAGCAGGCTATCCGCCTGATCGAAGAGGGATCGGACTGGACCTGGGGAGAAAAAGAGGTGAAAATGAAGGTACGTTTCCGCCCCCCTGCAAAGGAGGAATAGAAAACCGGAAAAGGGTATGATGTGTTGTACTACCACAATCAATTGTACATGAAAAAAGCTGTGATCGTCGGAGCCACCTCCGGCATAGGAAAAGAAGTAGCCCTGTTGCTGATCCGGGAAGGATGGCATCTGGGAATTGCCGGCAGACGCACGGAAGAATTGAATGCTTTGCAGGCAACAGCTCCCAACAGTATCGTCACCGAAACACTGGATATCACCCGCGAAGATGCTGTAGAAAAGCTGCACAACCTCATTGGAAAACTCGGAGGAATGGATCTCTATTTCCACAGTTCGGGCATCGGATTCCAGAATCCCGCACTGGAAGCGGAAACCGAATTAAAGACCGTGGCCACCAATGGAGAGGGGTTTACACGCATGGTGACCGCCGCTTATCACTACTTCCGGAAGCAGGGAGGAGGCCATATCGCGGTTATCAGTTCCATCGCCGGTACAAAAGGCATAGGACTGGCACCCGCCTACTCGGTCACCAAACGGTTTCAGAACACCTACATAGATGCTCTCGATCAACTTTCCCGTATGCAGAAACACCACATCCGGTTCACGGATATCCGTCCGGGATTCGTGGCCACTCCCCTCCTCAAAGATGGACAGTATCCCATGCGAATGCAAGCCGACCAGGTAGCAAAGCATATTGTCAAAGCCCTCCGCAAGCAGAAGCGGGTGGTGGTGATCGACTGGCGCTATGCGATCTTAGTCTTTTTCTGGCGGATGATCCCGCGCTGGATCTGGGTAAGGATCAATCTCAGTAGGAATAGGAAATAAGAAGTCTGCGATTATCCCTCTTCTTCCTCATACGCACTTCCCATATCTTCAAAATCCTCCTCTTCCCAATAGAGATATTCTCCTTTGGCAGCAAGTAGCCGGCTGAGAAGATCCGTGAAAGACCGGGCAATGACGGGTGATAAACAGGGATCTGCATGTATAGTTAAAAAACTATCATAACACTGTCCGAGGCGTTCCGGATGGAGATCTATAGTGATATACTGATCCTGGCTCTCCTCCTGAGCAACGATATACCAATCGTTGCTGATATCACCTTCCAACTCCTCCCATATCACATCATCTTCCGGATAAAAATGGAGATTGGCATTTACAAACCCATCTGCGCCTACGATCTGTATCCCGTAGTCTTTCTCGGGAAAGAAAGATATTCCTCCATAATTGGAGAAAAACCATGCAAGATCTTCGGGAAGATTTTCCGGGAAAGTTTGTTGCTGGTTCAGGGGCAGGATTTCACACCCGTGGGTGTTTCTGATAACTTCAATAATTTCTTTGATTTCCATACTGTTTCCTATTGGTTTTTATGAAAGCTGATGTTGTACTTCTGTGCAAGATGTTGCAACATATTCATAACTCCAGGAATAATTTTGCAACGAATCAAAAAAGCAAAAATCTCCTCAACCGAATATTTTCTCCAATATCTGAGACATTGTCTCAAAATCATCGTCATCGACTTCAAACCTGACTTTGATATGTGTATCTGTGTTCATTTCTTTTGCTACTTCATCGCCGAGGGTCAGATCAAGTGTATCACGAGTCAATGAATACTTCAAAGATTCGGGAACAACATACGTGCCCCATCCCTGATCATCCTTTTCTATATACATTTCCTCATCTATCTCGTCCTCCTCTCCCCGGCACATAGTCAGATACCCGTCAGCATATTGAAAAAAGACACTATACAATTCATAGTCATCCGGGGTTTCTATCACTACACTCGTTGCTTTTAATTCCACAAATGATCTCCTTCTTTTATATGTTATATTCTGACGACCTTATCCGGGCAGGCAACCTTTCAAAATCAGGATTCTCCTTCTCCAGCAATCAAGGTTTCAAATATAATGATTTATTCATCAAAGCAAAACAGAGGTACGGTGATTCTTTAAAAAATATGCATTTGTACTCATTCCACCCGTTATTCATGCGATACAGAGGCAAGAGTTAAAAAGACTCACAGCAAAGAAATAGCAAAGAACACCCTTCAATTAAAGAAGAAAAATAATCCTGTCTATATATATTTTCTTTATATTTAGCCTCTAAAGCAAACCACACCATTCAAAATGCAACACAAATGAACAGTTGGAAAGAATTTCTGGAGAGAGAAAGTAAAGAAGAATACTTCATCAAACTCATGCAAAAGGTAGAGGAAGCCTCCCGGACCGAAACGATATATCCGCCGAAAGAGGAGATGTTTTCCTGCTTCGACCTGTGCCCCTACGAAGATGTAAAAGTAGTGATCATCGGACAGGATCCTTACCACGGTCCCGGACAGGCTCACGGACTGAGCTTCTCGGTGAAGCCCGGCATCAAGGTACCGCCCAGCCTCAAGAATATCTACAAAGAGCTGAAAACGGATCTCGGTATAGATGCTCCTTCGCACGGCTATCTGGCTGCATGGGCACGGCAGGGAGTACTGATGATGAATACAAGCTGGAGCGTGACCCAGGGAAAAGCGGGTAGCCACAAATCGTACGGATGGACTAAGTTTACCCAACGGGTACTGGAGGTATTGAACGAATACGATAAGCCCCTTGTATTTATCCTCTGGGGCAATCATGCGATCAATGCAGCAAAAGGCATCACCAACCCGAAGCATTTCCTGTTGAAGGGCATTCATCCCTCTCCACTGGCAGGAGGAGGGTTTTTCGGAAGCAAACCTTTTTCACAGACCAATGAATTCCTTGAAAAAGCAGGCAGAGGAGCGATTGACTGGCGCATACCGGAAGAGACCGAGTGAAGCAGGCAGATACTCCCTGATCCATTATCCTGGTGCTTTCGGAAAGAGAGATCTATTTTAGCAAGATCGGATAACGTCCTTCTTTCCGAAATCACTTACCTTTGTTTCACTGGTAGAGAGAAGCCATGATCTACACCCCGGTGAGACACAGGTGATCTGTTTTCTACCCGTCGTAACAACCGTAGATATGAAACGAGAGACAGAGAAAAGCCATCAGCAAATAGTGAATGAGGTGATCGACTACATACAGTCGCACCTGCACGAACGGTTGTGTACCGAAAAACTGGCGCAACGCTTTTGCCTGTCTCCCTATCACTTTCATCGTATCCTGCGTGCCCATCTGCGCGAGCCGTTGTCGACCTACATCACCCGGCAGCGTCTCGAAAGAGCAGTGCTCTATCTGCAGGTCAGTGAAATGAAACTGGTGCAACTGGCCGAACTGGTGGGCTACCAGACCCCGCAGGCACTGGCCAAAGCATTCAGGAATCAGTTTGGAGTGACCCCTTCGGAATACCAGAAGAGGCTGAACCAACAAAGAACGCACCACCGGCAAGCACACACAGCGCCTGTAGCCCGTCTGATCGAAGAACCCGATATGCACCTGGTCTATATCCGCATCATCGGTCCTTACGGAGATCCGGAAAGCTACAACCGTGCCTGGAAAAAATTGACCGCCTACCTAATGGCGCGGTGCTGGCTCACATCGGAAACGCGTTGGATAGGTCTGAGCTTCGACGATCCGCACGTGACAGATCCGGAGCACTGCCGTTTCTATGCCTGTGCTACCGTGCCTGCTCCTGCAAAGCCGTATGGAGAATTCGGCAGCCGCACACTTGCCGCCCGGAAATACGCCGTCTATACCCACGTAGGGCCATACAGTGAATTGCAGGCTAAATACGATGCGATCTATTCGCACTTCCCCTGTCCGTTGCAGGGAGCCGAAGTATTCGAAGAATATCTTCCCATACGGGAGGGAGACAAGCAACTGGTGACCCGGATCTACATTCCGGTACTGGAAACCCGGGAAAAGAAAAAACAGAAGGATGTATCATAAGTGCATTTATATCCCTGAACCAACGGTCGACGAAGCCAATCGAAGATCGACGAAGTAAAAAGGTTTCATATGAACTTTTGAAACACCTTTATATTCATATTAATCATTAAAAACAAATTTGTTATGGAACAGAAGTTTTGCCAGAGCTGTGCCATGCCGATGCCCGACGCATCCGCTATGGGAACCAATGCCGATCACAGTCACAACGAGGAGTATTGTTGCTATTGCTACAAAGAGGGACAATTTACCAAAGATTGCAGCATGGATGAGATGATCGAACTTTGTGCTGAGTACCTCGACGAGTTCAATAAAGACGCGGAAAAGAAACTGACCCGGGAAGAGGCCGTCGCACAGATGAAGATCTACTTTCCACAACTCAAACGTTGGAAACAATAATATTGCATGGATGAATTCTTCCGTACGCTATATCGAAGCCAGGTCGATCCTGTCGCGTCTGCGGCAGCCCGATCCTTATTTCGGTATAGCGTACAACATGAACCTCTACCGGGGATGCCAGCACGGATGTATCTATTGCGACACACGCAGTGAATGCTACGGGATCGGGGATATCTCACAAATCACAGTCAAGAAAAATGCATTGGAATTGCTGGCACGGGAGCTGAACAGCCGACTGAAAAACAAAGCTACTATAGGCACAGGCTCGATGAATGATCCGTATATGCCTATAGAGCAGGAACTACAGCTGACCCGCCAGGCATTGAAGATCGTAGCCGGAAAGAGATTCCCTCTGCATATCATCACCAAAAGTTCGCTGGTGACACGGGACAAAGACCTGCTGCAGGAGATCAGTAAGACCTATGCGGCAGTGAGCATCACCCTTACCACCGCAGACGACGACCTTGTCTCACGCATAGAGCCCCATGCATCTTCCTCCTCTCAGCGACTGCTTGCCCTGCGAACATTGTCAGATGCAGGTATTTATACCGGAGTGACGCTGATGCCCACTCTTCCATTTATCAATGATTCTCCGGAAGGACTCTCCACACTTCTGCGAAAGATCGCCGACAGCGGAGCCAGGTATGTATTGTATATGCCGGGCATGACCCTACGCAAAGGATCCAGGGAATACTTCTATGGAAAGATAGAGAAACTATTCCCGGGAGTACGCCAACAATACGAAGCCACATTTGCAGACCGGTATGTATGTGACAGCCTCCAACGAGATCAGCTATTGGAAACATTTTACCGGGAGACCAACTGTCTGGGACTGGCCACCCGGATGCTATTCTACCAACCTGAAGCCTCTCAGCAACTCTCTTTGTTCTGACTATCGGACAATGTATCCCGATTGCGGTTGATCCAGGTCACCGCATACGAACAGGTGGCAATAGGTTCGAGTCCCTGAGATACAGCAAATTCACAAGCCTCACGCACCAGTGCCGATGCAATACCCCGCCCCTCGAGCGGTTCGGGTACAAAAGTATGAGTAATGACCAGCTTATCATCTTTCAACCCATAGTCTACAAGTGCTTTGCGGCCTTCACATTCCACAACAAAACGTTGGTGATGCGGATCATGCTTCACATCGTATTTCTCTTTATTCATAATTCTACATTTTATGTATCAAAGAACTCCTAAAGGTATCAAAAGGATGAGAAAAGGAATGGATTTTATATTTATTTATTTTTTAACACAGGAAGTGGTATACGCCGACCATGACACTTGAGAAAGAAAAACTTACTTTACAGGTATCCACTCCATAGGCATCTGCTACAAATGTACCAGACAAAGTCCCTGTTTCCATATAGTCACAGAGTGATGTTGAAACTGTAAATTCAATGTTCCTATATGTCACTTAAATAAGGGTCTTGACCGAAAGAAGCAGTCGTAGATCTCTACATTTTGCCTGAATAAGAGAAAATACGCATGAAATCAACACAACCATAAGAACTTTATAACACATTCTTCTACAGGAAAAAGGGCGTGACAACTTACGTATGTCACACCCTTCTGTTATATAAAGCAGTATTCACCCGGCATCAATAAGCGTGTCCATCCCCTCTCATCTCTTCGGCAGTGATCTTTTTCTTATCAATCTTTCTCCATGCATAGAAGATATAACCAATCACTACGGGCACAAACAGCGAGACATACGCCATTACCCTAAGGGTGAAAAGGCTGGAAGAGCTATTGACGATCGTAAGTGAACTTTGCAGATCGGCGGTGGAAGGATAATAAGCGGTATGATTCCATCCGGCACAAAGCAGAAGTCCCAGCACGGCGAGTATGGTGCCCGATCCGGCAAACCAGATACCCTTGCGGTATCCCTGACGGAAAACCGTGAATCCGATACCGGAAAGCACGAGCACCACTCCGATCAGGAAAATGATCAGCACGATGGGCATCTGCATAAAGTTGTTGAGGTATTTATAGGATTCCATGTAGATCTCCTGCGTCACGGGATTCACAGCAA
>DALZBD010000158.1:0-8120 GCA_031977515.1 Bacteroides sp.
CGCAAGCAAAGCAGCCATGCTTCCCGACCTGGAAAAAAACGGGACTATCTCCTCGGCAGTAAAGGTCGGACAAGAAGTATTGGTGCAAATCGTAAAGGAGCCCATCTCAACCAAGGGGCCCCGTCTCACAGCAGAGATATCCTTCGCAGGAAGGTACCTGGTACTTATCCCATTCAGCGATAAAGTTTCTGTCTCACAAAAAATTAAATCGAGCGAAGAACGCGCGCGCCTGAAACAATTGATGTTGAGTGTCAAACCGAAAAATTTCGGAGTGATCGTACGCACAGTGGCTGAAGGAAAACGCGTGGCCGAACTCGATGGGGAACTTAAAGTCCTGGTCAAACATTGGGAAGAAACCATTGCCAAAGCACAAAAGGCAAAAAAGCTACCGGCACTCATCTACGAAGAGACCAGCCGTGCCGTTGCCCTGTTGCGTGACCTGTTCAATCCTTCTTTCGAGCATATCTATGTCAACGACCCAACGGTCTACAACGAGATAAAGGATTATGTAACACTCATCGCTCCGGAACGCGCCAAGATCGTGAAACATTACACCGGTCAACTTCCCATTTACGACAATTTCGGCATCACCAAACAGATCAAATCATCCTTTGGGAAGACCGTATCTTACAAAAGTGGCGCTTACCTGATCATTGAACATACGGAAGCACTTCACGTAGTAGACGTGAATAGTGGCAACCGTATCAAAAATGCCAACGGTCAGGAAGCCAACGCACTGGAAGTGAATCTTGGGGCAGCAGACGAGCTGGCCCGTCAGGTCCGCTTGAGAGATATGGGTGGGATCATCGTGATCGATTTCATCGACATGAATCAGGCCGAAAACCGTCAGAAGCTTTACGAACGTATGTGTGCCAATATGCAAAAAGACCGGGCCAGACACAATATTCTGCCGCTCAGCAAATTCGGGCTGATGCAGATTACCCGCCAACGTGTACGTCCGGCTATGGACGTAGATACGGCAGAAACGTGTCCGACCTGTTTTGGTAAAGGTACCATCAAACCATCTATCCTCTTTACGGATACTCTGGAGAATAAAATAGACTACCTGGTCAATAATTTGAAGATCAAAAATTTCTCGCTCCACATCCACCCGTATGTAGCAGCCTACGTCAATCAGGGTATATTCTCCCTGAAACGTAAGTGGCAGTTAAAGTACGGATTTGGAATTAAGATCGTTCCCAATCAGAATCTTGCCTTTCTGGAATATGAATTCTATGATCCACACGGCGAGGAGATCGATATGAAGGAAGAGATCGAGATCAAATAAAAAAAAGGCTGTTTTCATCACGAGAACAGCCTTTTTTCTGATTTATTCCAAAACCTTCCTTTTACAGGTCTGCCCGAACACACATTGGACAAGTACGATAAGAAAGATAACGACACTACGCAGCCTGTAAAAGTGTATACAAAGATACTGCGTATTTGTTTGTGTATACAGACCCATCTGTAACCAAAACTGGTCAGATTGACGGAATCTTTCGTATCCATACTAAATAGTTTCCCTATATTTGTAGAATATAGGATGCGCTTTGGACAAGTCTTCAAACAAGTTTGAGCCTTGCCGCTCAGCTTTCACTATATTTGTAAAATATAGAATGCGTTTTCTTTAGACATAAGAACAAAAGAACAGATATTTGATCTATAAATTATTTGCAGCATCTGAATTTCTTTTGCTCTTATGTTCTTCTGTCTAAAATCAGCTTTCGCTTATTTAAAGAATATAGAAAGATTATGAATATACACGATTTACCCAGGATCACACTTCCACACCCATTTATCGTAGTTTCAGGTATCGACCACACTCCACATGAAGATTACTGTCATCCCCATCGTTGGGATGCAGGAGCTTTTATTTTCTGTACAAAGGGAGAATTCTCCTTTACGGTCAATTTGTCGGATTATACAATGAATGCGGATGATCTGATGACGATCTTTCCGGGAAGTATTATTCAGTTTAAAACCTGTTCTCCGGACTGTCAATGTTTTGTGATCATGTTTCAACGGGACTTCATCAAGGATATGCACATATTCCAATCCATGTTTCCCCTGTTGACCAAAATCATTGATATTCCTCTGATCTCCCTGCATGCCAAAGAAAAAGAATTCCTGCAAAATTATTGTACGTTCCTACAGGGTATTCATCACAACGAATTCAGCAACGAACATCCCAAAATACAGGAAAGTATGCTGATATCTGTCTTTCATACAGTGAATGCTATTTACCGGAAACACGAAACAGAGAAGAAAGAAAAAAAGCGCCCCAGGTCCGAAGAGATCTTCCGCAAATTCATACACCTCGTACTGGATCATTACCGGGAGCATCGCCACGTAGGATTCTATGCGGATAAATTATGCATTACCAGCAAACATCTGATGGATACGGTAAAGAAGGTCAGTGGCAAACAGGTACTCGAGATCATTACCAAAGCCGTCATTCTGGATGCTCAGGTACAACTTCACACCACGCAATTCACCATACAGGAGATAAGTAATAATCTCAACTTCCCCAACGCATCATTCTTTGGGAAATATTTCAAAAGGAATGTGGGTGTAAGCCCTATGGAGTATCGCAAAGGATCGACCGGAACCCAGGTATAGCTCTTCCCCGTCCGGTAATAAGGTAAATTTGTCAGATCACAATTCATCTATAAATAAATGAATTCCTGTTTCATCCTACAGATATCTCATTTTTGATTATTCTTTTGTAAGAAACAGAGTATTCTATCCCTGTAAGGGATATGTATTCTTACAGCAAAAGGAGCAATTCGTTCAAAGAAGAAATCCGTGTGACTGTATTTTCACTTTGCTCTTTCTGATGTGTACCGTGTATGGTCTGGCAGCCCAGCTCCAATGCCGGAAGAATGTCATTTTTCATGGAATCTCCGATCACTATCACTTCCCGGGGTTGGTATCCGGCATCTTCCATAGCGATCCTCCACAGAGCCGGATCGGGCTTACGGATACCAACGACTGCCGAATCTGTCAATGTCAGGAAATAAGGAGCGAGTCCCATCTCATGGACAATATGCCGCAGATTGCCATAATAATTGGAGACCAATGACAGAGAATAGCGGTCAGAAAGTTCCCGGATCACCGGAAAAGCCGATGCGATAGAATGTTCGGAAAAGAGGGTAGCCAACCGTGCAGCCTCATCTGCTATTTCGTCTGTCTCCTGCACAGTCTTCTCCAGAGCTCCCGTACTTTCCAGATACTCCAACTGCCACCGCGTCTTACGCAACTGTGTCTCCAGCAGAGAGGTATGGGCAACTATCGGATGTTCGCGCTCCATACGCTGTTCCGTGGCAACATAAGCAGGCCGGAATATCTCCCTTGCCAGTTTCAGCCCCATCTTCCCGTTGTAGATCCGGAGATAGACATCCATCCAATGCATAAAAGGGGTATCCAACGTACCACCATAATCAAAAAACAGGGCTTTCACCCGATCCGTTTCAATCATAAGACCTAAATTTTTCTTTAATATTTCTCCGGATATCCTCCCGATATCCGCGTAAAACACGATCAGGAGACGCTTTCTTTCTTCTCGTCTACCCAGACTTCCATCCTATCCGGATCTGCCACAGAAAGGCCGGCTTTCTCTCCTGTCGACACAGAATGAGCGGCGTTGCCCACTTTCATCAATGCCAGTCCGATCACGATCCAGACCATTTCCCGCACCCGGGTGATCAAAGCCGTATATACTCCATACGCGCCTGAGATCGAAAGTCCGCCCACAGCCAGAGCAAATCCTCCCTCTCTTCCCCCTACCTGCATGGGCATGAAAAACAGGAGGTTGGCCAATAAAGATGAGAAAGCCACAATCAGGATACAATCGGTAAAATTCACCTGCGAGGTCAGAATATTCAGGATAAGCCAGACCTCCAGACACGAGACGACGCGAGCCAGATACTCCAGGGCCAGCGCACTGTAGAATGTACTCTTCCGCTGCTGGTGTAGCAAAGCGATCTGCTGATCTATCTGTTCGAGTTTTTGCGAATGCTTCTCCGCAAAACGGGTCGCATATTTTTTCAGAAACGGTACATGTCCTGCCAGTCGCACCATAGCTAAAGCCATACCGTCTCTGTATCCTTTGATGAATACAACAGCCAGCAACAGGCAAAGCAGGGTAATGCAACCAAGTACGATCCCCATGAACCAGTTCACCGGATAACAAAAAATATAAATGACCACCGCACTCAGCCAGAAACAGAAATGAGAGAAGATATGCATCATCACATAGAGGATCACAGATGAAGTAGCACGCTCTACTCCCGTATAAGGAGCCAGTTCCATAATGCGGTAAGGCTCTCCTCCCATCAGCCCCACTGGCGTCACATAATTGAGTGCAAATCCTGAGACTGTCAGTTTGTAAAGCCTTGTGAAAGAAATGGGGGAAGGACGTTGTCCGCTGCGTATGATCAGAAACCAAGAAAGGGTATTGATCACATAGACAAAGAACCAAAGCAATAGAATGAGCGGCAGGTAATACCCTGCTCTGCGGAGATTGGCCAGAAGTTCCTCATACGACATATCAAAGGTAAACAGCATCACAACGACTGCTATCACTCCCAACATCAAAAAGATATTCCTGAACCGGTTCTTCATCTCTTACTCCGTATTTAACTTCAATATCAATAGCAAGTGATTGCTGAATGTCTCGTGCCTTTGCACCATGTAATAGAATAAGACATTCATCACTGTGAGTTCAAAGATAAAATAAATCCATGGAAGTCCGACAAGCAGAGAAAAGAAAAGCACAATGGCTCTCGTATTGAAAGATAAGATATTGGTAAATTTCATCAAAGGCAGACTGCCTACCCGAAAGAGCCGTCCCACCTGAGCAGGAGCTTCCTCTCCATAGGTATCACAAAGATAGCGATACAGTTGCTGAAAGCAAGGTGACGTTTTCTCCTGGGAGGCAGTATAGTTTCCGTAAAACCAGAGGAACAGTTTTTGTGTAAACTGCCCTTTCCAGGAGAGCCCAGAAAACTGCTTCCGGATCTCTTTGGAACGATCCAGTTCACTGCCTGCCTTTCCTTTGATAAAGAAAAGATGTACATTGCGATAATAATCGGCCATGGCAGCCTGTCTGCTGTGGAAATAACCGGCAGCGGCAGCCACGATCCAGATCCCATACGACCAGGTCGGGGTGAGGCGAAGGCAGATAGCCACATAGATGGTGATAAACCACAGATCGCCACATACCCCATCGAGAATACGTCCCATTTCCGAACTTTGTCCTGTCATACGTGCCAGTTGACCATCCGCGCTATCGTATGTATTGGCCCAGATCAACAACAAAATACCGGCAACATTGAGGCGCAGATCCTCGAAATAGAACAAAACCCCGGCCACCATTCCCAGTACAATAGCTGCCACCGTTATGGCATTGGGAGTCAGACCCACTTTCCGGAAAAACAGCGCCCACTGATATCCCAACGGGCGATAAAAGATCAGATCTATCCACTCTTCCGTATCCCGGGATTTCAGAGAAGCGGCAATGGATATTTTCTTTTCGTCTTCTTTGTGTTCATTCTCTTTCATATACTTTTTTAAGGATCACCTTCGCTATTGCCTTAGCTGCCTCTTCCCTGCATGGGGCAAAACTGGGCCAGTCATTAAAATCAATAATCCGCAACGTTCCATCGGGAGAGACAATACAGTCTCCTCCGTAGATCTGCACATTCAGTACAGTGGCTGCCTGCTCGCACAACGCCTGCAAAGCCTCCACTGAAAAATCAATCCCTGCCGGACGACCATTGATCTCTTCCAGGCCGAATTTGCTATGTTGTTTGTCAGATGGATAGAACCAATGAAAAAAGCCACTTCCCTGCACCCCATAGAATTTGATAAGATCACCCGGAAGATGCTTGCTGACAACTACCCTACCGATACCACGCAAAGCATATTCGATCAGGATTCCCTGCAATTCATTCCGGTTCCGTACATAAGATACATCTTCCCTGTGTATGGCATGAAAGTCGGCCCGTTTCACCCAACACGGACAAAAGTCCTTTTCGTACTCCTCCTGTACCGAGAGAGGAGTATCCGTATCAAAAGCCTGGCTTTCGGGAAAAGCGACACGATGTTCCAGCAGAAGATTAGTCATCCGCTCGCGGTAGCAATTCCGGATACCAGACGCGGAATTCAGAGCCAGCACTCCCCTGTCTTCCTCCTGCTGAAGTTTCCGCACAGTAGCGTTGCTACGCATCATGGTAAATACATACTTCTCGCTCAACTCATTCAAGAGAAACTCCTGTTCGGTATAGAGGTGTACGGTATGCCCCTCGCTGGTCAGTTCACGGGCCGTGTCCGACAAGATAGCGGCATCGTTCCCTACGTGATTGGGAGAAAAAATAGCATAACGCTGTATAGCTGCAAATTCCACTGCTTTCATAGTTTACTGTGTTGGTCCACAAACCGGCGTGCTTCGATCCAGTCCGAACTGCGATCTATATCAATGATCTTTGAGAAAGGATAAGCTTTCACTCTCAACCCGGCAGTGATCAACTGTTTCTGAAATCCTCTCATCCGGCCGATCCCCTTTTTACGCGCGGGGATCACCTGATCCAGTGCTTTCCGGTTGAAGCAGTAGATACCTCCGGAAATATAATATGTCCCTTCGGGGCGTTGGCTGCCAAAATCTGTAACCCACAACTCCTCATCCGTAGCGACATAGAGGGGAGATTCATCTTCCACAAATGTAGTCACAGCCATCAACGCGTCACAATTCTCAGATTCCCTGTATGCTTTCAGGTAAAGGGAAAATTCCTCCTCATCAAATACCGGATCCACTGTAGTCACACAACACTTCTCTGTGGTCTCCAGAAAAGGTACGATCGTCTCCAGGCTATGCAATGAATCGATAGTCGTCTTTACGGCAATATACAAAGGAACCGGCAGGGTAAGGCTTTCCAAATAAGCCTGTACATCTTCCATCTCTTCGTTGATCACGACACTGACGGAAGTGGCACGATTGCTCAGGAAAATACGGATAAGCCTTCTGATCAGAGGTTCCCCTCCTATTTCGATCAAGGGTTTGGACAGGTGTATACCGTCGGCCACCAACCTGCTTCCCGCACCTGCGGCAATGATAGCAAAATCCATAGGCTGTATCTGCTAATCGATGTAATCTACCGTAGGTTCACCGATCATCTTACGCAACGTATTCTTCAACTTGGTATACTGGATGAAAAGATCGTGTTCGGGTATATGATCCATATCGTGCATCGGGCTCTTGAAATAGAAAGAGAGCCAGTCCTGTATACCACTCATCCCCGCACGCGCAGCCAGATCGGAAAACAAGACAAGGTCCAGTACCAGAGGAGCAGCCAGAATGGAATCGCGACACAGAAAATCGACCTTCAACTGCATGGGATATCCCATCCAGCCGATGATATCGATATTGTCCCACCCCTCCTTGTTGTCTTTCCGGGGAGGATAATAATTGATACGTACTTTGTGATAGATACTTCCGTAGAGTTCCGGATAGAGTTCCGGTTGCAGAATGGTATCGATCACCGACAATTTGCTGACCTCTTTGGTTTTGAAAGAATCGGGATCATCCAGCACTTCTCCGTCACGATTGCCCAGTATATTCGTGGAGAACCACCCTGAGAGCCCCAGCATACGGGTTTTCAACATGGGAGCCAATACGGTTTTCAGCAGGGTCTGCCCTGTCTTGAAATCTTTTCCCGCGATAGGCACCTGCCGGTTCAATGAGAATTCCCACATAGCGGGTATATCCAGACAGAGATTGGGAGCACCCATGATAAACGGTACACCCTCTGCCACTGCGGCGTATGCATAACACATACTGGGCGCAATGATATCGGTACGGTTGTCTTTCATTGCCTGCTCCAAAGCAGATAACGTACGGTGTTCTTCGGCCATGGGCAGATATATTTCCGTACTTGCCGACCAGATCACAACCAGACGATCGCAGTTGTTTTCCTGTTTAAAACGGCGGATATCCTCACGCAGTTGTTCTGCCAGTTCCCAGCGACTTGCCGCCGATTTGATATGCGTACCGTGAAGACGTTTGACCCATTCGGGATCAAAAGCCGCTTTCATGGGACGGATCGCCTGCAATTCTTCTTTCA
>DALZBD010000159.1:0-8077 GCA_031977515.1 Bacteroides sp.
AATAACCCCCAGTGAAGCGAGCGAAGTGAAGCGACTGGGGGCAACAAATGGATTTTTATCTTCAACCCCAAAGTGGGTTGAATAAATGGATGTGATTCAACACCTTCGGAGTTGAAGAATGTGTGATTCCAATCGTAAATAGTAAATTGTCCAACGTTCCTTAGTTGTTCATAATCAAATAATGATCATGTCCATAAGGAGTAATCGTAAATCTCTTTACTCTTCGTACATCTTATCGATCAGTTCCTTGTAGTTCTGCGCCACTACCGGACGTCTCAGTTTCAGCGTATTGGTCAGTTCCGCACGTTCCATACTGAAAGGCTCTGCCAGTAACGTAAACTTCTTGATCTGTTCGTAATGCGCAAACTGCTGTTGCAACGTATCGATACGGGCACGGAAGAGTGCCTGGATCTTCGGATTGCGGAGAAGTTCTTCCAGGCTACCGTATTCCAGACCTTTCTCTTTGGCATACTGCTCCACCTGTGGATACACCGGTACGATCAGGGCAGAAGCAAACTTACGCTGGTCGGCAATCACAGCCACCTGATCGATGTATTTATCTACCACAAGTTTTGTTTCCAATGCCTGTGGAGCAATGTATTTCCCATTGGAGGTCTTGAACAGGTCTTTGATACGCTCGGTCAGATAAAGTTGTCCATTTGCAAAATATCCCGCATCTCCGGTATGGAACCAGCCATCGGCATCAATCGCTGCGGCAGTAGCTTCCGGTTTCTTGTAATAACCTTTGCTGATGGTTTTTCCTTTCAGAAGTATTTCGTTATTCTCTCCAATCTTCACCTGTACATCCGCCATTACCTGTCCTACGGAACCAATGTCATATCCGGTTTTCCAGGTACAGCATACAGTAGCAGTGGATTCGGTCAGCCCATAGCCTACGATCATAGGAATATCTACCGAACGGATAAATTCATAGATTTCGTCCGGTATGGCTGCTCCCGCGGTCGGGAAGAAATTCCCATTCTCGATACCGATCGTCTTTTTGAGTAGTGAGTACACTGTTTTCTGATAGAATTTGAATTTCAGACGCAGCCCCAACGGGGGAGTCTTGCCTACCCGCAGATAATCGAGGTTGTGCTTCTTACCCACCTGGATGGCATCCAGCATAAGCACCCTGGCCATTCCTTTGGTCTCAGCGATCTTTTCCTGTACACCGGCATATACCTTCTCCCAGAAGCGGGGTACACTACACATCAATGTCGGACGTATTTCTTTGATCGCCAGCTGTATGTCTACCGGCTTCAGGTTAATGCAGTTTTCCACACCTTTGTGTGCGCAGACATAGGACCATGCTTTCTCAAACACATGCGTAAGCGGAAGGAAACTGATGGATACATCCTTATCGGTCATATCCGGCAGGCGCAGATCGTGGATGCGGAATACCTCCAGGTAACAGGAATGATGCAGCAATACCCCTTTAGGCTCTCCGGTAGTACCTGAGGTATAAAGGATATTAGCCAGGTCGTCTTCCGTACAGCGGGCCGTACGCTCATCTACCACCTGCTGATGGGGATATCCCTTGCCCGACCCGAGAAGTTCATCGAAATAGATGGAACTCATGTCGCGCGGGTCTTTCTTTACCGAACTATCGAAAATAACGATCTGTTTCAAAGATTCGCAGTATCCGAAGATCCGGAAGGCTGCTTCGTACTGATACTGCTCTCCCACAAACAGGTAGCGGATCGAGGCATCGTTCAGGATATATTGCGCCTGTGCCGAGGAGCTGGTCGCATAAAGAGGAACGGTGACTGCCCGATTGGCAAAAGCACCGAAATCGACATACAAACATTCGGGTTTGTTCTGGGAAAATATCCCTATATTCTCCTCTTCTTCGATACCCAGTTCCACCAGGGCATTGGCCACCAGACGAACCGTCTCGGCAAACTGATTCCAGGTTACAGGGATCCAGGTAGCCGTATCATAATCCCTGTATCTGAGAGCGATTTTCTCGCCATATTTTTCAGCTTGTTTAGGGACCAGTACGGATAAATGATGATAAGTCATATTCACTGTATATTTAAAATATCTGCCACAAAGGTATGGTTTAATTTGGAATTAACACCTGTGACAGGAAATTTATTTTCATCAATGTAATCAGCCAATTAGATACTTAAAGAAAATCAAATAGTTGTCACACGAACCTATTTTATCAACTATTCTTTATACATTTGTATCGGAAAAATATGACTTTATTCTTATGAAAGATGAACTGATGCTGGCCGAAGCCGTACACCTGTTGAAATCCCTGATCTCTATTCCTTCGGTAAGCAGGGAAGAGGAGAAAGCAGCCGATTTCCTGCAAAACTACCTCGAAGCCGAAGGGATGTCCACCGGCCGGAAAGGAAACAATGTCTGGTGCTTAAGTCCTTTCTTCCGGGTAGACAAACCCACCCTGCTGCTCAATTCACATATCGATACAGTGAAACCGGTGAGCGGCTGGCGGAAAGACCCTTTCACCCCCCTGGAAGACAACGGTAAGATCTACGGTCTGGGCAGCAACGATGCCGGAGCCAGCGTGGTCTGTCTGTTGCAGGTGTTTCTGCAACTGTGCCGCAGGCAACAAAACTACAACCTTATTTTCCTGGCCTCCTGCGAGGAGGAAATTTCGGGCAGCGGTGGCATCGAAAGTGTACTGAAAGAATTGCCTCCGGTGGCATTGGCCATCGTGGGCGAACCTACCGAGATGCAACCGGCCATCGCAGAAAAAGGACTGATGGTACTGGACGTAACGGCTGTGGGCCGTTCGGGACACGCCGCACGTGAAGAGGGTGATAATGCGATCTACAAAGCCTGGGAGGATGTAGCGTGGTTTCGTGACTTCCGTTTTCCGAAAGAATCTTCGCTCTTAGGAGCGGTAAAAATGAGTGTCACCCAGATACAGGCAGGCACACAACACAATGTGGTGCCCGACCGTTGCACATTTGTAGTGGACATACGCAGCAATGAATTGTACAGCAACGAAGAGATCTTTGCAGAGATCCAAAAGCATATTTCCAGCGAAGTCCGCGCCCGATCTTTCCGTCTCAACTCTTCGTGCATAGAAGAGAGCCATCCTGTCGTACAACAAGCGATCCGAATGGGAAGAGTGCCTTTCGGCTCCCCTACCCTGTCGGATCAGGCGTTGATGCCTTTTCCTTCCCTGAAAATGGGACCGGGACGCTCGGCACGTTCGCATACCGCAGACGAGTATGTGATGATCCGGGAGATGGAAGAGGCATTGGAGATCTATATGGAGTTGCTGGATGGGTTGGAACTGTGATTACATATAATTCATTCCTTGGTTATGAATATCATTTGACAATTTACAAATGACAATATCAATTGAAGTCTTCATAACAATTTTCATCATACAGTCTATCTGTAGCGCTGAAGGGGCGTCAGATACATTGTAAATTGATATTTGTATTACCTATTTTCCTCATCGATTGAGCCAGGGCTCCGGATTGAGTTTCTCCTTCTCTTTGCGTAACTGGAAATGCAATACCGTGCGGTTGTTGTCGCTCTTATCGGAGAAAATCTTACCTAATACCTGATTGGTAGTGACCGTATCGCCCTGTTTGACAGACACAGCGGAAAGGTTGCAATATACGGATATATAATTGCCGTGTCGCACCAGGATATTGAACAGCCCATTGAGTTGGAACACGGCAGCTACATTGCCGTTGAAGATTGCACGGGCATCTGCTCCGGGCTGAGCCTGGATATCGATCCCTTTGTTGTCAAGTTTGACGTTTTTCAGTCCTTGCACCGTATATTGTCCGTAGCGGCTCACGATCATATAAGGCCCGGTGACAGGTATCGGCAGCTTGCCCCGGTTGGAGACAAAATTGCCGGAGAGTTCCCGGTCGGCCTTGCTCAGGGTATAGCCCGCCATCGGATCGGCCTTCTTTGCAGGAGTGGTGGTACCAGCCTCCTTTGCTGCTTTTGCCTCTTTCCTGGCTTCCTCTTCGGCTCGCTTACGCGCTTTCTCGATCTCTTCGGCAATCAGTTTATCTATACGCGCATTGAGCTGATCGGCCTCTTTGCGTTTCTTATTGATCTCGCTCTGGAGTCCTTTCTGTTTCTTCTGCAGGTCAGCAACTACGGATCTCATCTCTTTTTCCTGCTCTTCCAGCTTCTTCTGCTCCTCTTCCCTTTCTCTGAGCAATGCCTCTTTGGCTCCCCTTACCTCTTCCAGTTCCGCCTTCTTACGGTTTACCTGCTCCTGCTTACGAAGGATCTCCTCCCCCTGCAGGCGCTGATAAGTGGCATACTCACGCACATACCGCATCCGTCGGTAGGTCTGCGTCAGGCTACGCGCGGAAAAGATAAACATCAGTTTTTCTTCTACGGAACGATTTTTATAGAGGTACTGTACCGAATTGGCATATTGATCCCTTTTCTCGTCCAGTTCTTTCTGCAACGTACGCAGTTGACGCTCGATGGAGGAGAGTTCGCCCTCTATGGATGCCAGATCGTTGGTGATGGTAAGTATATAGCGTTTGCGCTCCTCGATCTGTCCGGTCAGGGAAGCCAGACTACTGAGTTGGGAGCTGACTGTTTTTTGATTGGTCTTTAATAACGTTTCCGTTTCGGCGATCTGTTTCTGCAACGCGCCACGCTTCCCTTCCAATTCTTTGATCAAAGGATTGGTCTGTGCGGAAAGACAGGCAGAAAAGCAGCAACAAAGGATCAGTACCGAAAAGGCATGTTTCATATCATAATTTGTTCAGCATCTCAAGTAATTCCTCTACAGATACCTCGGTATATTTATTGGAAACTTCTGTCGGGGTCAGTGTCAGCTCATTGAAAGAGAAATCGTAAAACTCAACCTTTGCCTTTTCCATTTTGGGAATCCCCAGTTCGGCAGCCGTCAGTGTGACACGTTCTCCTTTATCCGCCACATCAACGATCATCTTCTCGAGCCTGGAGAATTCCGCTTTGGCCGGCAATACCCCTTTGAGATCCTCCCGGTTGGCACGCACATAACGTCTGTTCATACGATCTACAATCAGAACTTCTTCGGGTGTCAGATCGATCCGTACTGCTTCCGAACGAAGGATCGGCACCAGTACCGAAAGTTGAATACGTTCTCCACTCTGCATCTTCATGGTACCATTCAACGTCAGGGTGCTGCTTTTGTTGGGAACGGTCAGCTGCAAGCGGGAAGAGACAGAGCGGGAAGTTTCCGACCCGCCGGTCACCACACGGCTTGTCTTACAGGAAGACAGCAATGCCACCACTACGACCATCCAGGTCAGGATATGTAATTTACGTTTCATTGGGATATGTATTTTTTTCTTCTGATCTTTTCATTCAATGTCTTCGACTCACTCCTCATCTCCCGGGCACGCTTCCAGTATTCGAGTGCCTTATCCGGCTCGCCCGTCATGTAGTAGATATCGCCACAGTGCTCTACCACCACATCGCTCTCATCGCCTCCATTCTTCATGGCCTGATCGATATAGATACGCGCTTCGGTATAATTTTCTTTCTCAAACAGGATCCAGGCGTATGTATCCAGGTAGGTTCCGTTGTCGGGTTCCGCCTTGATGGTCTTGTAGCTCATCTCCTCCGCCTTATCCAGGTCTTTTCTTTCGAGCGAGAGGTAATAGGCATAATTGTTGAGTGCTCCGATATTGGACGAGTTATACATCAATGCCGAGTCATACGCCGCGTATGCCTCCTCCTTGTTGCCCAAGGTATGAGAAGCATCTCCCAGGATGGTATAGAAATCTGAGATCACCTCTTTGGTACTGCCTTCGGCCGCATTCTCCAGAGCAGCATGGCTCACATTCACCACATCCTGCCACCGCTCTGCCTGGATGTAGGCAATGGCCAGGTAGAAGTAGAATTCGATGGATTGTGGCGAGGCTTCGATACCCGGCTCACACAAAGCGATCACCCGGTCATAATCGTTTTCACGGATAGCCGTACCCAGCAACATCATGCGGGCGGCTGTATTGGTTGGGTCAATGTCCAGTACACGTTCGAGCACCGGCTCTACCTGATCTTCCATACCTTTGGAAGCGAGGTATTGCGCATACAGCATAGGTATCTGATCGTCATCGGTATCCATTTCCAGCATCCGGTCGAAAAGAGCCAGAATACGCGTGCTGTCCTTTTCCTGCTGTTCGTTCTGCACGATCAGCTGCCTCATCACATTCAGCTTAGTCTCCGAAGGGACTTTCTTATTGAGCAACAACGTATCCAGGTATTGCTGATACAATTCCTGCTGACCTGTCTCTTCGTAATAGACCACCAGCGAATAAAGTGCCATGGCATTGTCCGGCTCCTCCTTCAGAACATCCTGATAGAGTTCGTATGCAGGTTGAGTCTTCCCGTTTTGCAGGTATACATCTCCCAGCAGCACCTTGTAGCGCATATCCATCGGATACTCCTCCACCAGGTTTTCTATTTCCCGGAAAGCCAGCTGTTCGTCTTTCATCAACAGATAGATACGGAATTTCTCCATACTCAGCTGTTCGTTCTTCCCCATCTGCTCTTCCAGCTTGTTCAGTATACGAATCACATTGGGATAATCCTGCTTGCGGTTGTAGATATCGATCAGGGAAAACAAAGGGTCCTGTTTGTAGGGAAAGCGTACCAGCATATCTTCCAGCAAAGCCACTGCCTTGTCCTGCTCACTCTGTGCTTCGTACAATGCCACCAATCCCTGATTGTACCAGAAGTTGTCGGGATCGAGGGCCACAGCTTTCTCAAGAGCCTCCTGACCTTGTGTCACCTGTCTCAGGTACAGGTAGAACTGTGCAATCTCATACAGGGCAGCCGACCCATTGGGGTTGATGGCCAGCGCGTGCCTGTAAAGATCAAACGCGGCTGCATACTCCTGCTTATTTTTCAGACGGGTAGCCTCGAGAAAGAAATAATCGTATTTACGCTGTTCCGCTTCGGGCAACACCCGGGCAGTCAGCCGATCGGGCAAAGACGCGGAAGCAACAGATACCCGTTGGGAACCACACGCTGTGAGCAGACAGATCATGCCTGCACAGGCTACATAGCCCCACCAACGAGAGAGAGAATTCTTACCCTGTAGAGGGTTTATATCAATTGGATAGGTTTTCTTCATTCTTTTTATTTTTGAATAATATAGGAAACGCTTTTTTAGACAGATGAACATAAGTAATAAAAGAAATGCACACATTCTGAATAATCCATAGACGAAATATATGTTCTTTTGTTCCTCTGTCTAAAAAACAGCTTTCACTATATCTTGCCGGTATGTCCAAAACCACCGGCACCACGTACCGTCTCGTCCAGCTGATCCATCACCTGCCATTGTGCTTTTTCGTGCCGGGCAATGATCATTTGGGCGATCCGTTCACCGTCTTCTATAACAAACTCTTCCGCGGAAAGATTTACCAGGATCACACATACCTCACCGCGGTAATCGGCATCTACCGTACCGGGAGAGTTGAGCACAGTGATCCCTTTCTTTATGGCCAGTCCGCTTCGTGGGCGTACCTGTGCTTCATATCCTTCGGGTACAGCGATATAGATCCCGGTAGGTACCAGGCAACGTTGCAGGGGTGCCAATACAATAGGTTCGGAAAGATTGGCCCGGAGATCCATACCCGCGGAAAGTTCCGTAGCGTATTCAGGAAGAGGGTGTCTGGACTTATTGACGATCTGTATGTTCATCTTGAAGGTGTTTACTTGATTATCGGGCGAAAATACGCAAATTGCAGTAAAATTTCATACATTTGCAGTTAAATTAGTTGAAACAGAGGGTTCACGCTTTACAGAATAGAAAGCTATTGCCGAAAGGCCGATCCAACCTACCGAATAAGTTCTGTTGGAAAGATGAGAATGTGTCAGAAGTCTATATGCAACCTTTTGACTGCGTCGACCGTTGGTTGTTGAATCCCTTTGACTGCGTCGACCGCTGATTCAGGGATATAAATATACCTTTGACACATCCTCCCAATATGAGGTCTATCCAATCGTAAATCGTAAATCCGTAAATCGTAATCCCATGATGCTTTGGACTCAACTCCTATCAGCCAAACGTTTCGGAATGGAAGAGTTCCACTCCGAACGCCAGGAAAACCGTTCGGAA
>DALZBD010000160.1:0-8059 GCA_031977515.1 Bacteroides sp.
CCGGACTGAAGATCAGAGTTTCTTTATCTATACTCCATCCATACCGTTGTTTTACCCAATCAATAATAGCAGTATACCAGACTTCCGGGATCATCGTATACCCGAGTATCTCATGATCCAGGCGACGACGCAAAGCCTCTATAATGAACGGAGGAGTTTTGAAGTCCATATCCGCCACCCACATCGGAATCAAATCGCTTCTTCCCCAACGCACTGGAAGTGCTTCCAGCTTCAGAGCATCTGTCCCGCGGCGGTCAACTATCTCATCAAAATTATAAATCATTACTTCCTTATTATGTATAACGACCGGACAAAGGTACGATAGATCCCTTTTAATCCGAAAAAAACAAAGGTTTTTCCACAGAAAACAAGAAAAAAATACCACATTTGTGGTAGGGGGCAGATTGTTTTATGTGTACCTTTGCAGAGCAAATAAAAAAGTCATGAAAAAAGCTCTTTTCTTCGATATAGACGGTACACTCGTCAGTTTTGAGACCCATCAGATCCCTCCTTCCACCATAGAAGCACTACAGGCGGCCAAAAAGAACGGGCATAAGATATTCATTGCTACCGGACGCCCCAAAGTGATCATAAACAATCTCTCTGCTCTGGGAGATGAGTTGATAGACGGATTCATTACGATGAACGGAGCCTATTGCTTCAGCGGACAGCACGTTATACATAAAAACTCTATCCCTGAAAAGGATGTGCAGATCATGGCAAAACTCTCGGATGAATACAAATTCCCTTGTATCTTCGTGGCGGAGAACAGCCTGTGTGTATGTCACCACAACGAACAGGTAGATCAGATATTCCGGGATATGCTGCACGTAGGTACAATACCTGTAAAATCCACACAAGAGGCTATTTCTCAGGAGATATTTCAGATGACTCCTTTCATTACTCCGGAACAAGAAGACGAGATGCTTGCCCTGCTCCCCGATTGTGAATCGGGCCGTTGGTTTCCCGCCTTCTCCGATATCGTAGCCAAAGGAAATTCCAAACAACGCGGCATCGACGAGATTATTTCCTATTTCGACATTCCTCTGGAAAATACCGTAGCTTTCGGTGACGGAGGAAACGATATAAGTATGCTCAGGCACGCCAAAGCAGGAGTGGCCATGGGAAATGCAAATCCGGAGGTGAAGAAGGTAGCAGACTACGTGACCGCCTCCGTGGATGAAGACGGGATATGGAAAGCCATGCACCACCTGAAGATCATCTAAAGATTTACGGATTTACGATTGAAATTACACTTATAATTATAAGACATGAACTTGTTTGTGGGCTTGGATATTAAAGTATGAAAAATGATTCACTGTTAAATATATAAGCCATATATAATTTCTGTAATTTCAATCGTAAATCGTAAATCCATAAATCGTAAATTTCTTTATCTTTGCGGTCATACTTATACCCTGCCACGTGAAATTTACGCCCGATACCGACAATCCGGAGTTTCAGGATGCCCTGAAACTGATCCAATATACACGCCAGTCTGTTTTTCTCACCGGGAAGGCAGGAACAGGTAAATCCACCTTTCTCAAATACATCTGTGAGAATATCAAAAAGAAACATGTAGTATTGGCACCTACCGGTATTGCGGCGATCAATGCAGGAGGCAGTACACTACACAGCTTTTTCCGCCTTCCTTTTTATCCCCTTCTGCCTGATGATCCAAACCTCAGCCTACAAAAAGGAAGGATACATGACTTTCTGCGCTACAACAAAATACACCGCAAACTACTCGAGCGTATCGAACTCGTAATCATTGACGAGATCTCTATGGTACGTGCAGACATCATTGATACTATCGATCGCATCCTGCGGATCTACTCTCACAACATGCGCGAACCTTTCGGTGGCAAACAGGTACTGTTTGTGGGAGATGTATTCCAGCTGGAACCAGTGGTCAAGTCCGACGAACGGGAGATCATCAACCGCTTCTACCCTACTCCTTACTTCTTCTCGGCACGGGTATTCTCGCAAATAGATCTGGTCTCCATCGAACTCAGAAAAGTATACCGGCAAACAGACAAGGTATTTGTAAGTGTACTGGATCATATCCGTACCAACACAGCAGGAGCGGCAGACCTGCAACTCCTGAATACCCGATATGGCAATACCATCGCGCAGGAAGAGGAAGATATGTACATCACTCTGGCTACCCGACGCGACACGGTCGATTTTATCAATGACAAGAAACTGGCCGAACTGCCGGGCGACCCCACGACTTTCGAAGGTGAAATCACAGGAGACTTCCCGGAAAGCAGTCTACCCACCTCCAAAGAGCTTGTTTTGAAACCCGGGGCACAGATCATCTTCATTAAGAACGATTACGACCGCCGCTGGGTCAACGGTACGATCGGTGTAGTAAGCGGCATAGATGAAGAAGGAACGATCTATGTGATCACCGAGGATGGTGGCGAACACGATGTAAAAAAAGACTGTTGGCGCAACATCCGGTATACATACAACGAAAAGAAGAAAGAGATCGAAGAGGAGGAACTGGGTACTTTCACTCAATATCCCATCCGCCTGGCCTGGGCCATTACAATCCATAAAAGTCAGGGACTGACCTTCAGCCGGGTGATCATCGATTTCACAGGCGGGGTATTCGCAGGGGGACAAGCGTATGTAGCCCTCAGCAGATGTACCTCTCTGGAGGGTATACAACTGAAAAAGACGATCAGCCGGGCCGATATCTTTGTGCGGCCGGAAATTGTCAACTTCGCCAATCGGTTCAACAATCGGCAGACTATCGACAAAGCCCTCAAACAGGCACAGGCAGATGTGGAATACAAAGAGGCGGTGCACGCTTTTGAGGACGATAATTTCGACGATTTCCTATCTCACTTCTTCAAAGCGATACATTCCCGGTACGATATTGAAAAGCCGCTGATACAACGTTTTATCCGAAAGAAACTGCGTATTATACCCAAGTTGAAAGCGGAAAACAATCGCCTGCGGGAGAAGCTGGGCAGTCAGCAAAAAAGCCTTGAAAAGTTTGCCAGGGAATACTACCTGATGGGAAATGAGTGCATCACACAGGCACACGACGTACGAGCTGCCCTGGCCAACTACGACAAGGCCATCGAACTCTACCCGGAATATGTGGATGCCTGGGTACGCAAAGGAATTACTTTTTTCAATACGAAAGAATATCTCGAGGCTGAGAAGTGTTTCAACCATGCGGTGAAGCTACGTCCGATGGAATTCAAAGTATGGTACAACCGGGGCAAACTACATCTGAAAACGGAAAACACAGAAAAGGCCATTGCTGATCTGGACAAAGCCACCACGCTAAAACCTATACATGCCGGAGCACACGAATTGTTCGGAGACGCGTTGCTCAAAGCCGGCAAGGAATCGGAAGCCTCCCTGCAATGGCGCATCGCGGAGGAATTGCGAAAAAAGAAGGACAAAAAAGGATAAGATATAAACTATCTGATCCGACGTATTGTTGAAATGAAAAACACACTAAAAGATATACCTATGTTACTGAAACTTTACGAGAAAAACAATGATCCACGCGATCTGCAGAAGGTGGTGGATGTACTCAATGAGGGTGGGATCGTGATCTATCCTACCGATACCATGTACGCCATAGGGTGCCACGGACTGAAAGAGAGAGCCATCGAACGCATCTGCCGCATCAAAGAGATAGATCCCCGACGAAGCCACCTTTCCATTATTTGCTACGACCTGAGTGTGATCAGTGAATACGCCAAAGTAAACAACAATGTATTCAAACTGATCCGCCGAAACCTGCCGGGGCCTTTTACCTTTATTCTCAACGGCACCACCCGCCTGCCCAAGATCTTCCGCAACCGCAAAGAGGTGGGTATACGTATGCCCGACAATTGCATCATCCGGGAAATTGCCCGCCTGCTGGATGCACCCATTATGAGTACCACACTTCCTTACGATGAAAGTGAAGATATGGAATACGCCACAGACCCGGAACTGATCCATGAGAAATTCGAAAGCATGGTAGATCTGGTCATAGATGGTGGTATGGGTGAGATTTCATTCTCGACTATAGTAGACTGTACGGGAGACGAACCGGAAATTATCCGGGAAGGGAAAGGAGTACTGGAATAGCAGATTGTGGGTCAAGAGAAGGAAATACAGACGTTCTTCACTTCCCGGGGCCATTACCCACCATTACTCTCTCATCCATTTTTCACGGTCTGGAAAATCTTTTCAGATCACTTTTCTCAAAAGTCCACTCGGGAGTATATACCCTTCCCGAAGAATCCGCCTCCAGTTCATACCAGGGAGATAGGGAACGATTTGTCGGATTGATAAGTACATGGATATGCTGTGCAGGCATATAGCTTTGTGCCAGAAGATACACTTTCTTTTTTGTCTGGGGATGAACAGCCACATCCACCACTATGACTGCATGACCGGGAAAGCCTCCCTGTATAAAAACATCCCCAATCTGCAACGAGTGATAATCCGCCTTTACGAGTTCTTTTGACAAAGATGCCGTACCGGCATATATAAATACAAGATCCAGATAAGCGCGGAACGTAGGGTAGGAATAATCTTCCGGCTTCGAAGCATACCAACTCACTTTATTCCCCTCCACACGGATGCGATTTCCCTGAGCCCATTTTACATAATCGGCACGAAAACCATTGGTGAAATTAAAATGAATATCCGCATACCGCTTTTGTTTGTACAAATACTCCGTGCGCAACCGGATAATGGCATCGGCGCACTGTTGCAGGTCACGTTTTCCAATATCCAGGTCCACCACGGCATGTGCAGCCGCCTGATTGGGTTTGACCTCTCCGTTATAATACAATACTTTGGTTCCCGCAGACAATAAGGGTAACTCTCTCAGGTAATGTGCGAAAGACTGGGAAGAGACATCTTCCCTTACATACCCTTCGGGAGGAGAAATACGTTGCCGGATCGTCTGTCCGTTCAATGCAGTTGTCAACAAAAGCAATAAAAACAAGCCAGTCAGTCTATACATGATGTATTCTTTATATACATTCCATCTATTGTAATGGATCGTTCCGCAAAATACAAAAAAGAATTCAGATTTTGCTTCAACCCCACCCGTCTATTTACCCACACCTGCTGTCAGAATTGAAAACAGCCAGAAAAATTCGCCGATTACCTGTAGATCGTTTATCCATATCCGATCTGCAGCAGGAACGGAAACACATTACTACTTATATCCTTTGTTCTGAGTCAGGTTTGGGTTCAGTTCCAGCAATTCTTTGGGAATAGGGAAAACAGTGGTATATCTATTCTCTTCTCCGGGTAGCTGAGGCCGTTGTCCATACGCTTTATGATACTTCCCGAAACGAATCATATCCTGTCTGCGCCATCCTTCCCAGGCCAGTTCAAGCAAACGCTCATCCAGTATATTTTCGGGAGTAGCCACACGTAAAGGAGCATTCACCCGTTCCCTCACCATATTCAGTTCCCTGTCTCCATTCTCTCCATTACGCACTTTCGCCTCACTTTTCATCAGCAATACATCCGAATAACGATAAAGTACAATGTCATTATCCATCAATTTACCATCTTTGATATTGGTTTTATCGATACTGTATTTTTTCATACGTGCTCCAGCCATCTTTTCATACGGCGAACCGGACAAGTCCACTCTTATCTGCCAGGGAAAATACTCCAGTATATTTCCGTAATCATCCCTGATCACATTCCCGTCAGGATCATACATAACACCCGCGTAATAGTTTTTTTCGAAACGGGGATCCACCTCAGGAGTATCATAACCAAAAATATACAAAGCATCGATCCCGGCAGACGTACCATTCTCACTTCCAAATCCCAAAGCCTGTGAATGTTTGTAGTGGAGCGAACGGAACAGATATTGCATCTGGTTGGTATAACTCTGCTTATCCATGGGTATCGTGAAAATATTCTCCACCGCATATTCGTTGAAAACAGCAAAGTTATCTTCATACACCTCAGAAAGAGCATAGCCTGCACGTGTTATCTCATCGCAGTAGTAGACAACCGCCTCCCAGGCATTATATAGCTGCCCCTGTATATCAAACGATAAAGTACCGCCATCAGGGGATGCCGATTCTGTCCAGTCATTATTCGTATATATTTCCGCATTGAGCATCAGTTTAGCCAGAATGAAGCAGGCTACAGGCTTTGTGATTCTGCCATAATATTCGCCCTGTAAGTTACTATGTTCCTCGCTCAGATACGGAAGAGCCTCCTGTAGTTCACTCAGGACAAAGTCAAAGACCTCTCTGCGCTCACTCTGTCTGATCTGACTCACCGGAATAGTAGAACTCGTTGTGAGCGGTACACGCGCAAAAAGATCGAGCAGATAATAATAATAGATCGCCCTGAATGCTCTGACCTCAGCTATATAGGTATCCGTCTTTTGAGCATCAAACTTCATCCGGTTTTCCTCCAGCACCTCTATCGACCTGTTACTTAATATCACCACTTTATAGAGATATTCCCAGATTGCCCTGAGATACTGATCGCCCACTCCCCATGAATGCAGATACAATCTTTGCCAGAACCCGCCATCGTACCAGTCTCCTCCGCGTGTAGGAATCAGGGCTTCATCCGTTGTCAATGTATTAAAATCATAAACCCCTCTGGTAGTGCCCTGCAGTCCCTGACTATCTTCATATCCTCCCACATACTTATAAAGTGAGGCCACATAGTGCAGGTAGATACTCTCCAATGATTTCTGAGCCTCCTTCTCGGGTCCCTGATCTTTGGGATTCTCATCCAGGAAACCACTACAGGAAAAACTCATAATCCATACCACTCCACACAGAAGTATATACATCTTATTTGCTTTCATAAGTACGATTCTTTAAAATTTTGCACTCAAACCAATGGTATAAGATCGGGTGACAGGATAACTCCGTTTATCATCCAATCCCAGTGTACGATCCACCACAACGCTATTGATCATGGGAGTCAGTCCCGAATAACCGGTAATTGTCGCGAGATTCGTTACCGTAAATGAAAGCCGGAATGTATCTCCTCTCCCTTTATATATCTTCGAAGGCACATTCCAACCCAGAGTCAGGTAGTCTATATTCACATAATCCCCTCTCTCGAGCCAGTAATCGGTAGCTGTCAGGTCGTGGATATTACGTTCCGGAGCTTTCTTCAACACATTATAATCCGGGAATGAATTTATATTCATATAGGTCAGGGAAGTACCGTTGTATATCTTATGTCCGAAAGCCCCATTCATCTGTATGGAAAGATCAAAATCATAACAACGAAAACTGATATTCGTACCCAGTAACACCTTGGGGGTAACCTGTCCGGCAATGTACCTGTCTTCACCATCTTCCAGGTTTATTCCACCTCCATTGAGATCAGCGATACCGTATCTGTTCTTTCCATCTTCTCCTGTCACCAGTCCGGTAGACTGTGGTAAGTAAAAAACACCCAGAGGTTGTCCCACAATATGGTATACGATCTGATTGTATCCTCCATGCATTCCCGCTCCATTCAATTCGGCTACGCTTATATATTCAGGGGCACGCATCTCTTCTCCGTTATAGATCCCATTCAGAGAAAGCAGCTTATTTCGCTGAAAAGCAACATTTGCATTCAGATTCAGTTCTATGTTTTTCCTGACCCAGGGAGTCAGCCCCAGTGAGAGTTCAAGTCCGGTATTACGCATAGAGCCCAGATTGGCCAGCAGGGTATTGTAGACATAGGGAGGTACACTCACCTCATACGTGTACAACATGTTCCTGGTCTTAGAGTAATAATAATCCGCTTTGAAAACCAGATGATTCTCAAAAAGAGCAAGATCCAACCCTGTATTGAATGTATGTTTGACCTCCCACTTCAGATCAGGATTGGCATTACGGATAGTTCCCAGGGTCACTGTAGGTGAGCCGTCTACAGGTACGGTTCCAATGGGTTTCACCAACTGCATAGACGTATAAGAGTCAATCGCATCCTGATTGCCCGACAACCCATATCCGAGGCGAAGTTTAAACTGCTGAATGCCCGAAAGTGGCTTCATAAACTTCTCTTCGTGGACGGCCCACGCCACAGAAGCAGAAGGAAA
>DALZBD010000161.1:0-8023 GCA_031977515.1 Bacteroides sp.
TCAGCGAAGCTAATAGCCCAGTGGTTGAGCGGAGCGAAACCCTGGGTATATATGAAAAATAGGAAAACAACCTTGAACCAACGGTCGACGCAGTCAAAAGGTTCCGTACATCGATAAGAATGATGCGACCCTTACAGACATATCCGCCAGGCTAAGGATGATCAGCCCCGTAGGGGTGGCATGTTTGTAGCCCCGTGCGGAAGCGCGGGGAAACCATACATTCCAAACAGATGCGCCCCGTAGGGGTGCTATGTTGGAAAGGGTTTATTTTCCTGATGAAACATTATATTGTGATATGCTATAAACACATGCGATCTTCTCTTATATGTGATGTTTTTGAGGCATAGCACCCCGATGGGGTGCAATTCATTTGCCACTATTGAACCCCGCGCTTCCGCACGGGGCTACAAACAGAAAACCCCTACGGGGCTGCTCATCCTTAACCTGACGGTAGCCTTACAGGGTTGGCCTATCTATATCCATCATAGCTCAGCGGTTCGTCTTCTTTGGCTTCCGTTACGCAAAAGGACTCAACCGCTGGGCTATGGATACATCCCTTTCAGGGATTTATTTTTTTCTGATCATTGTCATTGAGCAATCAGCAGATAGCTTTCTCCGGCTACGGTCTCCAGGTCATACTTCCTGCTTTCTATGCGATGACGGGTATCGATCGGAGCGTCCGGGGCTATGAGCGGTTTGCGTATCGGTTGTACGCTCAGCAGCGGATTTACCTCTTCCTTTCCGGAGGCAGTCAGCGTTGCCTGATCGCAGATCAGGGCAACATGGCTGCGTAGCCGCAACGTACCTCCGATGGTAGAGCGTATGCGTGCCGACTGTAGTTTGCCACCTTTCCAGGTCATCTCTTCCAGTACGAACCCTCCGCGGCAGCGCAGTCCCGTCACCCTGCCATCCGGCCATACATCGGGCAAAGCAGGCAGCAGGTGTACAGCTCCGGCGTGGCTCTGTACAAGCATTTCGGCGATACCTGCCGTGCAACCGAAGTTGCCGTCGATCTGGAAAGGCGGATGAGCATCGAACAGGTTGGGGTAGGTGCCTCCGTTTTGTCCTTTCTCCTCTTTGGTCGGATGTATCTGTTCCGTGATCAGTTTGTAGGCATGATTTCCGTCGAGCAGGCGTGCCCAGAGACATACTTTCCATCCCATAGACCATCCCGTGGAATGATCGCCACGGGCAAGGAGCGAGTTGCGCGCAGCCTCAAACAGTACAGGGGTAGCCCAGTGACTGATCTGGCGTCCCGGATAGAGCCCCCACAGGTGGGAGACGTGGCGGTGGCGATCGTTGGGGCTGTCCCAGTCGTACATCCACTCCTGGAGTTGACCCCAGCTGCCTACCTGCATCGGAGCCAGCTGAGCCACTACACTGCGCAGGCTATCGGTAAACACAGTAGATTCTCCCATCCGTTCCGCGGCTTCGATGGTATTGAGAAAGAGATCATGTACCATCTGATTGTCCATGGTAGCTCCCGCCACTACTACGAACTCGCGTTTTCCGTTGACGGTAGGTTTGTTTTCCGGCGAATAAGAAGGCGATACCACCAGCCATTGATTTTCGGGTTCGTGTATCAGGAAATTGAGGAAGAATTCACAAGCCCCTTTCAGGATCGGATATACTTCACCGAGGTATTCTTTGTCGCCCGAGAAGAGATAACGATCCCATAGGTGCTGGCAAAACCACGTGTTGCCCGTAGGCCAGATGCCCCATGCTGCCCCGTCTACCGATCCGGTAGATCTCCAGATGTCGGTGTTGTGGTGCAGCGTCCATCCCTTGCAACCATACATCGCGGCACTCTCCCGGCCTTGCACGGCCACTTCACGCACCAGACGCAGGAAGGGCTCGTGCATCTCTTCGAGATTTGTCACCTCTGCCGGCCAGTAGTTCATCTCCACATTGATATCGGTGGTGTATTTTCCATCCCACGGAGCCCGCAACTGATAGTTCCAGATCCCCTGCAGGTTGGCTGCCTGACCGCCGGGCTGTGAACAGCAGATCAGCAGGTAGCGTCCAAACTGGAAATAAAGGGCAGCCATCTGCAGGTCTGTCTGGTGTTCAAACTCCTCCACCCGGATGTCGGTGGGTTTGCCGGCCTGTTCGTTGGTACCGAGATCAAGAGTCACCCGACGGAAATAATTCTGATAGAAGGCTGTGTGCGCAGCCAGTGCTTTGGTGTAATTCTTCCCTGCGTTTTTGAAACAGGAGCGGGCCTTTTCCAGGGAATTTCCCGATACATCCCGGTAATTGATGAAGTTGGTGCCCGTGGAAATATACAGCGTGACGCTGTTGGCACCGGTCACCTTCACGGTATTATCGGCAAGGGTTTCCATCGTTCCCCCTTGCCGGTCGATACGGGTGAGGGTCGTGAAGCGTACTTTTCCTTCGATCCCTTCGTGGTCGTTGGCTTTGCCATCCAATTGCAGTTCGTTGCGATCGGAAATACTTTCGACAGCGTCGCTGTAAGGAGTGGAGTAGCGCGCCCGGAAAGAGATCTTTCCTTTTTGCGAGGCTGTCAGCCGCACGATCAGCAGATCGTCTGTAAAGGAGGTAAAAGCTTCGCGTACATATTCCACTTCGTCTGCACGGAAGCGGGTGGTGCTTACGGCCCGGTCTATATCCAGTTCGCGGTAATAATCGGTATAGTTGTGGGTCCCTTCAAACTCCAGGTGCAGGGAGCCGATGGTCTGGTAGGGCATACCATTGGCTTCGGGCGAACTGATGGCCTGGCCGCACAGTTCCTGTGCCTCCATGTTCCTGCCTTCGAAGATCAACCGGCGTATTTCGGCCAGATGCTCTTTTGCTTTGGGGTTGGTATTGTTGTGAGGAGAGCCGCCCCAGATGGTCTCTTCGTTGAGCTGGAACTCTTCGTTCACCGGATCTCCATAGACCATGGCCCCCAGACGACCGTTGCCCAGTGGCAGAGCCTCTACCCAGATCTCAGCAGGTTTGTCGTACCAGAGCTTCATGTCACTGGCAGGCTGTGCCCACAGAGAAAGGGTCATGCACAGAGCCATACATACGGAAAAGAGATGTTTCATGATATCGTATTTTAGAGTTTATTCAATTGTGTACGACACCCCACGACCCTACAGTCAGGTAGTATCCTCCCTGTAGAGACGCATATTTGCGTCTTATTAATGTTTCCGGATGCAATGATAGCCCTTTTCCTGTAGATATAGGGAGGAAAATCCGGTGCAAAAGTTATACTATCCGGTGCGTTCTATCTTTTCTTTGTATTCGCTGGGGGTACAGCCCACCTGTTTCTTGAAACATTTGCTGAAATATTTCGGATCGTTGAAACCTGTCATGAAAGCGATCTGTGAGAATGTATATTGTCTGGTCGCGATCAACTGAAGGGCCCGCTTGATACGTATCTCCCGGATGAAGTCGGTAGGTGTCATACCCAGTACCGATTTCAGCTTCCGATAGAATACCGTGCGACTCAGCATCAGTGCGTCTGCAAAATCATCTACCGCGAGGTCGGCATTGTCCATATTCTTCTCCATGAATTCCATCACCTGACGTATGAACACCTCATCGTAAGGAGTGACGTGAGGTTGTGAGGGCGCCAGTTCCCTTTCCGGCACCGGTACCGTCTCCGTCAGGGAAGAGCGATAGATCTCCTGCAGGAGTTTGCGTTGTTTGAGCAGGCTCTGGATGCGGGTTTTCAGGTAAGAGGCACTGAAAGGTTTGGTAATGTAATCGTCTACTCCCTGTTCGAGTGCATGTATGCGATCGTCCAGGGCCGATTTGGCGGTAAGCAGCACGATCGGTATATGGCAGATATTCGGGTTGTTTTTGATGTGCCGTACCATTTCCAGACCATCCATCTCCGGCATCATCACGTCACTGATGAGGATATCGGGTATACGTCGGGTCGCCTGATCCAGACCTTCTTTCCCGTTCCGGGCCTGGATCACTGTATAGTGTTCCGAAAGGATGTTTTTCAGGAAAACCTGTAGCTCTTCGTTGTCTTCCACTACCAGGATAGTCAGTTTGTCATCTTTTGCTTCTTCTTCCACTTCCATGATCGTTTCCTGGGGGCACACCTTCTTTTCCTCAGGAGTTTCCTGAGGAGAACGGCTCTGCAGGAATTCGACCTGCGGATCTCCTTCGAAATGGCTGTACCCGGTCCGGAAACGGATGCGGAATTCACTTCCTTCCCCTGCCACACTGGTCACCTCTATCCGGCTGTGGTGCATATCCACAAACTCCTTTACCAGGGAGAGTCCGATGCCCGAGGAGGGGCTGAGCATACTAAGGGTAGAGAAATTCTCAAACCTTTCGAACAAGCGTTCAAGCTTCTCTTTCCCGATACCGATCCCGTTGTCCCGTACAAAGATGGTGACCTCCTGTTCGGTTGCCTCTATGCCCAGTGTGACCGATCTTCCCTCGGGGGTGTATTTGAATGCGTTTGAAAGAAGATTGAATACTATTTTCTCAAACTTGTCTTTGTCTATCCACAGCCAGGCTGCCCGATCGGAGGAGAGAAACCTGTAATCGATATGTTTCTCCTCGGCTACCGAAAGGAAGTTCTCACGGATGCGTTGCAGCAGGTCGTTTACTTCCGTCTCTTCGAGCAGCAACTTCATTTTGCGGTTCTGTATTTTCCGGAAATCCAGCAACTGGTTGATGAGGTTCAGCATACGATCCGTATTTTTCTGTACGAGAGTCAAGTGCTCCCGTACACGGGGTGAGATATTTTCTTTTTCCAGTACTTCGTTGACCGGACTGGCGATCAGAGTCAGCGGGGTACGCAACTCATGGGATATATCCGTGAAAAACCGTAGTTTGATGTGCGAGAGTTCCTGTTCGAGATTGATCTTGTGTTTGAGATTGTAGATATAGATCAATACATATACCGTAGCGAGGGTGAAGATCACAAAGAGTGCCAGGTAGAGCAGTATGGCCCAGATCGTCTCGCGGAACATCGGAAGTAATTCGATATCCAGCTCCCGTACATTGTCTGTCCATTCTCCGTCGCTGTTGGTAGACCGCACCTGGAAGGTATACCTGCCTTTGGGCAGATTGATGTAGGTGGCCGACCGACTTTTTTCCACCTGATTCCATTTCTCTTCGAGGCCTTTGAGGCGATAGGCATACCGGATCTCTTCCGGACTCACATAGTCCAGCGCGGCATATTGCAGGATCAGTGTGCGTTGTGACGGATGCAGCGTGAGTTGAGGGAGGGTATTGAGGTTGATGTCTGAAATTTCTCCCTGTACACGCATTCCGGTAAACAGGATGGGAGGGGTATACGCACTTTTAGACATCTGGTCCGGGTCGAACCTTACCACCCCGGTCAGGCTGCCCGCGGCGAATGTTCCGTTGGCATGAGCCGCAGGTATACATTCGCTGAATTGTATATCTCTCCGGAGAAAATAAGTATCGAAATTATCGAAAGAACCACTTTCCGGATCGAACCGGGTGAGGGCATTCTCTGAGATGATCCACAGGTCGCCTTTCCTGCTTTCCAGCATGGAAAGAGTGAGGTCGGAGGCAAGGCCTTCGTTCACCGTATAGGATTCGAACCGGATGCTGTCGCTCAGCAATTCTGTAGAGAGCACACGGTTGATCCCTCCCGAGAAGGTGACTAAGTAGATATCCTCCCGGCTGTCTGTGAAGATCTGCATCACATCGTTGTTGGAAAGGCTGCTCGTGCGGTCGGAGCGACGGGTATTGCGGTGAAAACGGATCTCCTCCGGCCGGTCGAAGTCGGCAGAGAACGTAAACAGTCCGTCCGTGGTACCTGCCATCATCACCTGTCCGGGCACTTCGGTGATGTAGCGTACCCTGCTGCCGTGCAGAAGGGGATAGTTCTGAAGCCGGTTGCCGGGATGGATAAAGCGGATATGACCCGCAGGGTCTTTTTCTATCAGGTTGATCCCACCGCCATGACATCCTATCCAGATCCGTTGCCGGCTGTCTTCGAATACGGAATATACCGCATCGCTGCTCAGGCTGTATATGTCTTCCGGGTTGTGCCTGAAAGACCGGACATGGTATCTGTCCGATGAAGCATCCCGGGTGAGCAGACAAAGCCCGTGATGACGCGTACCGATCCATATATTCCCCTGACTGTCTTCTTTCATACAATAGGCGCCTCTGCCAAAGGAGACCGGCGAGCGACTGAGGGTACCGTTGGCAGAGAGATACCCTTCCAGCCTGTTTTCCGCATTGTATAGCTTGATCTTCTCATCTTTGGTAGCCATCCACATGTAATTGCGGCGGTCGTACATCAGGGAGCGTACTTCCGATGCATCGTCCGAAGGGTAGAACTTGTGCTGCTCGGGAAAGAAAGAGAGTTTGCTTACTCCTCCCGGCACATTCAGCCATAGATTGTTCTGCCTGTCTATGCAATGGTCCCTGATAAAAGGAGCGAAACGGCTGGATGCGTCTTGGGGGTCCGCATAATAATACTTCAATTGGTTACTTTCGCGGTCGTAATAAGTAAGGTTTCCTCCCTGAGGAGCCAGCCAGATATGCCCTTCCGGATCTTCGTAAATGAACGTCTGCAGGATATGATCGGGCAGTTCACTTTCCCGCGCCGGGTTGGGGTAGTAATGCAGTTTTTCCGTTTTTCTTTCGTACCGGGCTACACCGGGGGCTTTGGTGAATATCCACAGGTCTTTGTGACTGTCCTGATAGATCTTTGTAATGTGATTGGAAGGGTAAGAAGAACGGACCACATCTATTTTGCTGAAGCTGTCCCGGCGGATGTTATACAGTATGATCCCGTCATTGGTACCCAGGAGCAGTTCTTCTTCGTTCAGCGGTTTCAGCATATTGATGTTGGAGATCCTGTAGGGGATATCCTTGAAAGTGACCTGTCCGTTCTGCGGATTGTAAGTGGCCAGCTTGTTATAGGCGGAGGCCAGCCAGATGGTATTTTCATGTGCACTGTGGTATTTGAACGGAAAGTCACTCTCTATGCGTTTGCCTCCCACCAGTGTCACTCCTTTGTTGGTAAATATCCATTCGTCTCCATCCGCATCCTGTTTCACCCCCATAACCTTTTCTCCTTTCAGGCTCTGGTCAAATACACCGAAAAAAGTCACTCCTTCGCCCTCTTTCTGCTTGCACAGTTGTTCGTCTATCCGGAAGCAATGATCGTCTTCACACAGTACCCAGGTCACCCCTTTGCGCAGGGTATATATCCTTTGTACACGGTAGGTTTGTCTGGAATTTTGTTCGTAAGAGGCGAGTACATCGAGAAACTGCTCCCGCTGGGTATCGAACAGATAGAGACGGCTGTCGTGAGAGATACACCAGATATCTCCGAAAGCACTTTCCCGGATGGAAGTAATGCGGTTGTTGTTCAGGGTAGAGCCATCGCCCGGATGTCCTTTGTAATTGCGGAATGTATAACCGTCGAATTTGTCTAATCCGTTCCAGCTGCTGAACCACATGACACCGTTCCGGTCCTGTAACAGGCCGGTCACAATGCGTTGTCCCAGTCCGTCCTGTACGGAGTAATGTTGCAGGCGGCATACCGGCTGCGAAAAGAGATAGGCGCACAGCCATAGCTGTAAACAAATAAAAGTAGTAGTTCGTCTCATAGTATCTGGTAGTGTTTTTACGCATAGGTGAAAATTTTTTTCAGACAGAAGAACATAAGAACATATATTTCTTTGTAAATTATTCAGGTATATCTGAATTTCTTCTGTTTCTTATGTTCTTCTGTCCGAAAAAACGTATCCTACATTTTACAAATATACGAAAAATACCTTTTATCTGACTATTTGTACTACATACAGTAAGCAGGATACGAATGTTTGAACTGATTTTCCCCCTGATCCTGTTTGCAGGAAGAAGGTGTTTCACCGCTTTTCAGCGGATACGGTCATCGTCCGGTAGTTGTCCGGTCTACAGGAGATGCCCCGGCCATTCGGGAATAACTACGCTCCGGGAGATACAACACCTGTCTTCCCGCTTTGTATGTATGCCAAAATTTTTATCTTTGCAGATACAACGCATAACCATGTCACGAAGCTTATTATATACCTGCAAA
>DALZBD010000162.1:0-8008 GCA_031977515.1 Bacteroides sp.
AAAGGTGTATATAAAAGATTCTCAAGTGTTTTTGCGCTTACCAAGTTCTGATAGGAATTAGTAGAAAAGTCAGTAATTAGTCGCAGAATAAGTTAATAAGAGTAAATTACATATAATAATGTACAGAAATGACGCTTTGCAAATTAATGATTATAATCTAAAAAATAAATAAAGAATTGTTTTTGATATTAAATTAAACCCTATATTTGTTGTTGAATGTACCCCCTTAACACATACTACCATGAAAAGAAACCTTTTAGTTATCTGCATGTTTTATCTATGCCTGGCCTCCTATGCGCAAAAGAGCAGTGATGTTGTCCTGGGAGCCGAGCGGACCGACATGTATTTTCCCATACTGAAAAATAAGCGTATCGCTGTTTTTTCGAATCATACCGGAATGGTGGGAGACAAACACCTTGTTGACGTTTTACTGGAAAACACGCTGGATGTTGTAGCCATTTTTTCACCGGAACATGGATTCCGTGGTGATGCCGACGCGGGAGAACATGTCTCCAGTTCGGTCGATCCTCAAACAGGAGTTCCTATTCTGTCTCTATACGATGGCAATTTGGGAAAGCCCAGCCAGGAAAATATGCGCAAGTTTGATATCCTGATCGTGGATATCCAGGATGTAGGCCTGCGTTTTTATACCTATTATGCCTCTATGGTGCGCCTGATGGATGCCTGCGCGGAATACAACCGTAAAGTATTGGTACTGGATCGTCCGAACCCGAATGGACATTATGTAGACGGCCCTATCCTTGACATGAAATACAAATCCGGTGTAGGATGGTTGCCTATCCCTATTGTACACGGAATGACATTGGGAGAACTGGCTTTGATGGTCAACGGAGAACGATGGTTGCCGGCATCACGTATCTGTGACCTGACGGTAATCCCCTGCGACAACTACACGCATCAGACACTGTATCGTCTACCCATCCCTCCATCGCCTAATCTGCCTAATATGACCTCTATCTACCTCTACCCGTCTATCTGCTTCTTCGAAGCAACCCCCGTTAGTCTGGGTAGAGGTACTTCCCTGCCTTTCCAGGTCTACGGACACCCCAACATGAAAGGATACGACTACACCTTCACCCCACGCAGTGTATCCGGAGCCAAGAATCCTCCGCAGCTTGACCGTCCGTGTTATGGAGTAGACCTGAGCGGGATGAGCGACGAAGATGCATGGAAAAGGGGAGTAGACCTGAGCTTTGTGATGGATGCCTATAACAATCTGAATCTCGATGATCATTTCTTCCGCCCCTTCTTCGAGTTGCTGGTAGGTACCGATTATGTACGCAAAATGATCAAGGCCGGAAGCAGCGCCGAAGAGATCAAAGCTACCTGGCAGGAAGATGTGGAAAAATTCAAAATACAACGCAGACCGTATCTGCTGTATGAAGAATAATAAATAATATGCTCAAACATCTATCGGGAAACAACGAATTATTTACATTTGTGGGAACAACAACTAATAATCTTTTATAATACGACCAACACATGAGCCCTTTATCGATAATCATTACCATTGCTGCTTATTTCGTAATTCTTTTTACGATATCTTATATCGCTGGCCGTAAGGCCGACAACGAAGGTTTTTTCGTGGGCAACCGCAAATCGACCTGGTACGTGGTAGCATTTGCCATGATCGGTTCGAGTATCTCCGGGGTTACCTTCGTGTCGGTACCGGGTATGGTGGCAACCAGCAATTTTGCGTACCTGCAAATGGTACTTGGATTCGTGGTTGGACAGTTCATTATAGCCTTTGTTTTGATACCGTTGTTCTACCGCATGAATTTGGTGTCTATTTACGAGTATCTGGAAAACCGTTTTGGTATCTCTACCTACAAAACGGGAGCTTGGTTTTTCTTCATCTCCAAGATGCTCGGAGCAGCGGTTCGTCTGTTCCTCGTCTGCCTGACTCTGCAATTCCTGGTATTCCAGCCCTACGGACTTCCGTTTATCCTGAATGTCATCCTTACCGTGGCACTCGTATGGTTGTATACCTTCCAGGGAGGAGTGAAATCGCTGATATGGACAGACACACTGAAAACCTTCTGTCTGATCATCTCTGTGGTGTTGTGTATCTATTACATTGCGTCCAACCTCAATCTGAATTTCTCCGGAATGGTTTCCACGATTGCCGACAGCGATCTGTCGCGTATGTTCTTCTTTGATGATATAAACGACAAACGCTTTTTCTTCAAACAGTTCCTGGCAGGGGTATTTACCATGATAGCCATGACCGGACTGGACCAGGATATGATGCAACGCAACCTTAGTTGTAAAAATTTCAAAGACTCGCAGAAGAATATGATCACCAGCGGTATCTCACAGTTCTTTGTGATCATGTTGTTCCTGATGCTGGGTGTATTGTTGTATACTTTCACTGCTCAGAACGGCATTGCCAATCCCGAAAAGAGTGATGAGTTGTTCCCGATGATCGCCACAGGAAATTACTTCCCGGCCATCGTAGGTGTATTGTTTATCATCGGACTGATCTCCTCCGCCTATTCCGCGGCAGGTTCGGCACTCACCGCACTCACCACCTCTTTCACGGTAGATATACTGGGCACGAAAGACAAAAGCGAAGAGAAAGTGGTATCTATCCGCAAACGGGTACATGTGGGGATGGCTGTGGTGATGGGACTGGTGATCGTTGTGATCAATCTGCTCAACAACACCAGTGTGATCGATGCCGTATATATCCTTGCAAGTTATTCGTATGGCCCGATCCTCGGACTTTTCGCTTTCGGCATTTTCACGAAGAAGCAGGTACGCGACAAGTACGTGCCCTTAGTAGCTCTTGTCTCTCCGCTGCTCTGCTTCATCCTTCAGAGAAATTCCGAAGCGTGGTTCAACGGATATGCCTTCAGCTATGAACTGCTGATATTCAACGCACTGTTTACTTTTATCGGACTTTGTTTATTGATTGTAAAGAAATAATTCACTTAACACAATGATAAGAAGAAGCTTACTCCTACTCATCTGCATGCTCAGTTGTTGCTTCCCCCTGCAACAACTGAGTTCTCAGGAACTGTCTCAGGAAACTCTCGATCGGATCGGCGCTTTCCTGCTCGAAACAGCACGCAAGGATATTGCAGTGCATCGCGTAAGCATTGAGTCTCATTCGTTCGAAGGACAAACACTGAAACTTACGGGAAACCGGGATTTCGCATATATCCCTTTCCGGGAAAACAATGTGAAAGAGATCTATGACGGTGTCCGCCAACTTCTCCCCACACAGTATGCTTCTTACAAACTGGAACTCATTGCCAACGGAAAGAAGATCGAAGAGCTGATTCCCCTCGCTCTGCGCAGCAAAAGAGAAAAGAATGCGGCTACTTTCCGCAATACGGTAGACAAACCATTGGTCACTCCCATAGACCCTACTTACCTTCCCACGCAGGGACTGCGCAACCGTCACATTGCCTTGTGGCAGAGTCACGGATTCTACTACGAGCCCAAGCTTACCCGCTGGGAGTGGCAGCGCGCACGCATCTTCCAGACGGTGGAAGACCTCTACACACAAAGCTACGTACTGCCTTTCCTGGTACCCATGCTGGAAAATGCCGGAGCCAATGTATTGATGCCCCGCGAACGTGATATCCAGCTTCACGAAGTGATCGTGGACAACGACGGGGTTCTGGACGAACAATCCCTCTACATCGAACGTCCGGCTGATAAGACATGGAATACAGGCTACCATCCCGGATTAGCACACCTGCGCCGGGAATACAAAGATTTTGAGAATCCGTTCCGCGAAGGAACTTACCGACAGACAGAGACCATCAAAAAAGGCAACGAAAGCCTGGCCGAGTGGATACCGTCCATTCCGGAAACCGGAGAATATGCCGTATATATATCTTACCAGACGTTGCCCAATAGTACAGACGATGCACTTTACACCGTGTATCACCTGGGAGGTGCCACTCAGTTCAAAGTGAACCAGCAGATGGGTGGCGGCACCTGGATCTATCTGGGCCATTTCACTTTCCCGGCAGGTAAGAACAGCCATGCAAAAGTAGTACTGACCAACCGTTCGGAAAAAGCAGGCCGCATACTCACCGCAGACGGGGTGAAGATCGGCGGAGGCTATGGCAACATTGCCCGTCGCATTTCGGACGAAGGTGCTACCGAAAATGTAAAGAGCTCGGACAATTCCACACAGGCCGCCGTGCGCCAGCTTCCTCCGGTAGACTATCCGTATGAGACCAGCGGCTATCCCCGTTTCACAGAAGGTGCACGCTACTGGCTGCAATGGGCCGGTATCCCCGACAGTATCTATTCGGACAGCCACGGAAAGAACGATTATACAGACGATTACAAATCACGTGGCCTGTGGGTCAACTACCTCGCAGGTGGCTCTTCGGCCAACCCGACGGAACAGGGATTGAAAATACCCATCGACCTGTCGCTGGCTTTCCATACCGACGCGGGCACTACCCCCAACGATTCGATCATCGGTACCCTGGGTATCTTCCACACCGAACCTTACGACGGTGTGTATGCCAACGGTACTTCCCGCTACATGGCCCGCGACCTGACCGACCTGATACAATCGTACATCGTAGACGATGTACGCGCGCTGTACGACCCCAGCTGGTCGAGACGCGGTATGTGGAACCAGTCTTACTTCGAAGCCCGTGTGCCTCGTGTACCGGCTATGCTATTGGAACTTCTCTCGCATCAGAACTTCGCTGATATGCGTTACGGACTCGATCCGCGCTTCCGCTTCACCGTGAGCCGTTCGATCTACAAAGGAATGCTGCGCTTCATCAGTTCGCAATACAATACCGACTATGTGGTACAGCCACTGCCGGTAGATCACATGAACCTGCGTTTCGTGAGCGAAAGCCAAAACGAGATCGAACTCACCTGGCAACCGGTAGCCGATCCGTTGGAGCCGACTGCCAAAGCAGAGAAATACATCGTTTACACCCGCGTGGGCGACGGTGCATTTGACAAAGGTACACTGGTAGACAAACCTTCTTACCGTGCTTCTATCCCTGCAGGGGTGGTGTGCAGTTTCAAAGTGACAGCGGTGAACAAAGGGGGCGAAAGCTTCCCTTCGGAAATTCTCTCCGCTGCAAGAGCTATGAACGAGAAAGGCACTGTGCTTGTGATCAACGGTTTCAACCGCATCAGCGCACCGGCCGATTTTGACTTCCAGGCCGATTCCACCGCAGGTTTCCTCGACCTGATGGATCACGGCGTACCTTATATCCACGACATCAGCTACATCGGACGCATGAAGGAATTCCGTCGGCAGATCCCCTGGATGGACGACGATGCTTCCGGCTTCGGAGACAGCTATGCTAACTACGAAACGATGGTGATTGCCGGAAACAGTTTCGACTACCCTGCCCTGCATGGTGCCGCGATACTGAAAGCAGGTTATTCGTTTGTATCGTGTAGCGACGAGGTGGTGAAAAACGGGAAAGTAGCCCTACAGGAATATCCTGTTGTCGATCTGATCCTCGGCAAAGAGTGTCAGACCAAGATGGGTCCGGGCAGTATTCTGCCTCTTACCTACAAGACGTTTGATAAAGAGATGCAACAGGCCATCACTGCCTATTGCAACGGCGGAGGCAACATCTTCGTATCGGGTGCGTATGTAGGTACAGACCTGTGGGACAACTGGCTGGCCGAGAGCGATCCGGAAGACCAGGCGTTTGCCACCGATGTACTGAAATACAAATGGCGTGTCAATCAGGCTGCCCTGATGGGTAAGGTGAAGACCGTGGCCTCTCCTTTTGCGTCATTCAACGGAAACTACGAATACTTCAACGAACTGAATCCGGAATCGTACGTAGTAGAGTCGCCCGATGCCATCGAGCCGGCTGCCGAGGGAGCATACACCATCTTCCGTTACAGCGAAAACAACCTGAGCGCCGGAGTGGCCTACCAGGGAGCGTATAAAACCTGTGTATTGGGTTTTCCATTTGAGTCGATAAAAACACCGGCCGAGAGGGAACAGATGATGAAGGCGATCCTTGCATTCTTTCAATTCCAATAACCTTCTTTTTCTTGTATGAAACGTAGATTGAAATACTTCCTTTTTGTCACTTTACTCTGTGCCGGAGCCTGTCTCCAGGCACAGGAGTTCCGGTTTGCCCTCTTTACGGATACTCACCTCACCCCCAAAACCAATGCCTGGGAAGACCTGCAACATGCGGTGGATCAGGTAAACGCCACCGACGGTGTAGAGTTTGTGCTGGTGACGGGTGACCTTACCGAAGAGGGAGACCGTGCTTCCCTCCGGCATGCCAAAGAGATCCTGAACGGACTGAATGTCCCTTACTACGCCATTGCGGGCAATCACGAGACCAAATGGAGCGAATCGGGGGTAACCGATTTCGGAGACATCTTCGGTGGCGAACGCTTTAAGTTCGAACACAAAGGATTCCTCTTCCTCGGATTCAACACCGGGCCGCTGATGCGTATGGCCAACGGCCATGTAGTGCCGCAGGACATCACTTGGCTGAAAGAGGAACTGGAAGCCTACGGAAAAGAGAAACCCGTGATCCTGGTGACCCATTATCCGTTGCAGGAGGGAGATGTAGACAACTGGTACGACGTGACCGATGCGGTACGCCCCTACAACATCCGTACGTTCCTCGGCGGACACTACCATTCCAACCGCTTTCTTTCTTACGATGGCATACCGGGTATCCTCAACCGCTCTACCCTGCGCGCCAAAGATCCGGTAGGCGGCTACAGCATCTACGATGTGACGGTCGATTCGATCCTGGTATATGAACACAATATCGGCGAAGAGATGAGACAATGGGCTTCCCTCTCTCTCACAGAAAAGTATTATGACCTTGAAGGAGCCGCAGATAAATACCCCGACTTCTCTGTAAACAAGAAATATCCGCAAATACAGGAGCAATGGCTCGTGCAGACAGGTATCGGCATCTACTCTTCCCCTGCTCTGTATCAGGAGCAGGTATTTGTAGGAGACGATATGGGCTACCTCACCAGCTACTCACTGAAGGATGGCAAAAAACAATGGAGCTTTGCCTCGGGCAACCGCATCGTAGGTACCCCCGAAGCTGCGGACGGAGTGGTGGTATTCGGCTCGGCCGACCGCAACATCTACGGACTGGATACCCGCAGCGGCCGGGAACTATGGAGAGTCACAGCCGAAGAGCCTGTACTGGGAGCAGTGACCATCGAAAATGGAGTGTCCTACATTGGTGCCAGCGACCACACTTTCCGTGCCATTGACATCAGGACCGGTGAGGTACTCTGGGCCTACAAAGAAGTAAAAGGATACATCGAGACCAAACCGCTGGTCTATGAAAATAAAGTGATCTTCGGGGCGTGGGACAACACCCTGTATGCACTCGACAAGACCACCGGCAAAGAGCTGTGGAAGTGGACAGGCGGGCTCACCCGCATGCACTTCTCCCCGGCCGCCGTATGGCCGGTAGCCGCCAACGGAAAGGTATTTATCACCGATCCAGAACGAGCCATGACGGCTATCGACCTGGAAACGGGCGAAACCGTATGGCGCACCAAACAATCTGTGGTGCGTGAGACCATCGGACTGTCGGAAGATGGCGAACGGATATACAGCAAGACCATGAACGACAGTATCGTGTGCTACGCTACAGCCGGAGATGTACCCCGTCAGATCTGGGCTTCGGACGTAGGCTTCGGCTACGAACATGCTCCGTCCATGCCTGTGGAAAAAGACGGCGTCCTGTTTGGCAGTACTAAAGAAGGGCTTATCTTCGCCCTGAAAGCAGAAACCGGAGAAGTGTTGTGGAAACACAAGATAGGGAATTCTCTCGTCAACACCGTTGTACCCATCGACTGCTACCGGATGCTGATCACCGCCACAGGCGGGGAGGTAGTGCTGCTCGGTGAGATGGAAATACAGGAGATCGGCAGGATGTAGTAAGAGCCTGATTACATGTTGGCCTTTATTTTGAGACGTAAGGTACAGGAGGCGTTATTCTAAGACGCAAACGTTCTTTGATTTAGTTACAGATTG
>DALZBD010000163.1:0-7997 GCA_031977515.1 Bacteroides sp.
TCTTTTTACTTTTCAGACGTTCGGATTTGGTCAGTGTCAATGCCATAAAACTATAGATTATATATAAATATCTCTGCCGGACAGAAAGGATCAATGAACAAATATACAATATACCTGCCGATCTGGCAATCTTTACAACGAAATCCTCCTTTGATGATTGATTCACAAAGTATACCTCGTACAAAATTACAATTCCTGTCGTATACCCGCAGTACTGCATCCGGAGAATCCACTTCCACAATCACGATGCGGGAAACCCATACAAATAAAAAAGCTGTTGATAGACAGGTTTCCTCTACCAACAGCTCTATATAAAGTTTTGTTTTTACTTCGCTTTATTCGTCTCTTTGATAAACATATCCAAAGCGGCAGTCATCGAAGGAGCTTTCACCGTCGGAGCTTCGAGATCCAGGCGCAGACCGGCATCACGCACTGCCTGAGCAGTAGTAGATCCGAACGTACCGATACAGATATCTTTCTGATCGAAATCGGGGAAATTCTTTTTGAGTGAAGATACTCCCGCAGGACTGAAGAACACCAGCATATCGTAGTCAAACTCTTCATCTTCTTTGAAGTCGTTGCTTACGGTGCGGTACATCACTACTTCCGTATGTTGTACATTGGCTTTATCCAGCAGGTTTTTCATATCGTCGTTGTGCACATCTGACATAGGAACCAGATACTTCTCATTCTTATGCTTGACGATGGATGTATACAGATCATCTATCTTTCCGGTATTTCCGAAAAAGATCTTGCGTTTCCGGTACTGAACATACTTCTGAATGTACAATGCCACCGATTCGGTCACACAAAAATACTTCATGGTCTCAGGAATAGTCACCCGAAGATCGTTGCACAGGTTAAAGAAGTGGTCGATTGCATGACGCGAGGTAAAGATAACAGCAGTATAATCCGGGATAGATACTTTTTGCTGTCTGAACTCTTTCGCACAAACTCTTTCCACCTTGATGAAAGGACGGAAATCAATTTTCACACCATACTTTTGAGCAATATCGAAATAAGGAGATTTCTCCGAAGTTGGCTTTGGTTGTGACACCAGTACTTTCTTTATTTTCAAAGTCCTAATTTTTTATTATCAACAAATCATTTAACTGTAACACCCCCTGGTACAGCATAAAACAGGGCATGATTTCCAGGGCACAAAAGTACAAAATTAATAGAAAAAGGCCATGAATATTGTTGAAAAAAAGTTTTAGCCACTTATAAAACATCAATATTTTAGCAAAAATAAGTAAGCAAATGCCAACGGTTATTAAAAACAGAGCATTGACATCGAAATAAGTGACTAACAGGACAACCGGGAAAAGCACAAATCCACCGTAATATATAAGTGTCGAATAGGAATCCAACCACATATTTGTAACATTTTTATCAAAGAATGTCCATCCCAGGAAAGAATAGAGCAGCCATTTGACAGCCACATAGAGCAGTACTACCCCCATATACATAGTCAACCACAGATGAGGGGAGTACAGCCTCATCGTATCGGGCTGAATATCATTAAAATAGTTAAAAACATACAGGCCGGCGAGGATACAGAACTGCACTACCAGAAGCAGCATATAACGGGCATCCATAGCGGTGGAATCGGCAAAAATACTGCTTCTCTCCCGATGAAGCATATAGTCTTTGAATTGTTGGAGCAGGAACTTTTTGCTACGGGCAAGTACATAGGAGGCAATCAGGAAACAGGCCAGTAACACAGCGGCTATTCCATCGTCGGCACGTGGAGAATAGGGAATAGGCAGCCCCTCTGTGCCGGAGATCAATTGCTGTGAGGCACAAGTATCCGTCATCAGACTGTCTGCCTCTACAACTCCTGAAATCAACTCTGTATGTAAGCTTTGCAACAGACTCATATCGCAGCAAATTTACGTACCGAAGCATCCCAGACGGGTTGTGTACGGATCAACTGAATAGCCTCTTCGGGAGTGGCTGCTACCTGCCAGATATCACGGTGACGGCGACGCATAAAATTCTCATCAATGGCTTTTCCGAGCATCTGTAGCAACGGATCGTAAAATCCGTTTGTATTCAGGATCACGATCGGATTGAGATACAGCCCCAGTTGCTTCCAGGTAATTATCTCCAGCAGTTCTTCCAGCGTACCGCATCCACCGGGCAGGGCGATCACCGCGTCACTCAACTGTGCCATGCGTTGCTTGCGTTCGTGCATATCAGCTACTTCGACCAGTTGGGTCAATCCTTTGTGATGCCACCCCTGCTCTACCATGAAGGAAGGAATGACACCTGTCACCTCTCCACCACCCGCCAATACAGCATCGGATACGGTACACATCAGCCCCAGACAACCTGCACCATTAACCAACCGGATATTTTCCCGGGCAAGCAACTGCCCCAGTCTTTCGGCGGCCTCAAAATAGACTTTATCGATCTGTGTGCTGGAAGCACTGTAGACGCATACGGTATGGATCGGGTTCATGGAAAAGCGTATTTGGATGTATGTTGAATAACCCTGCAAAAGTACGGCATTCTCCTCACATAACCACGCTGATGGAAAAAAATTCTCTCACATACTCCCGGGAGGAAGCTTGATAACAAATGGATTCTCTTTGAGAGAAAATCGTATTTTTGTCAGTTAGCAGACATTATGATTATTCTTTAGACGCAAAGTATTGCGTCTCTACAAGTATATCACATTCAAAAGAAAACACAATCGGTGTAGAGACGCAATACTTTGCGTCTAAAATATACGTATCAAAATGTATATGAGATGCGCCTATAGCGGCTGGTATGTCATACAGAAGGCCACCGCCCCTACTATCAGAGATAGCGCAGAGCGATGGCCTATAATAAATAGCGTAAAGCTATGCTGATTTAAAGTCCGAACGCTGTTTTCAGCGTATCTACATAATCCAGTTTCTCCCAAGTAAAGAGTTCCACTTCCATGATCTTAGCGGGCTGATAACGGGATTTAAAACGTTTGCTCACTATTTCCGGTTCACGTCCCATGTGGCCATAGGCCGCGGTTTCGCTATAGATAGGATTGCGCAGTTTGAGTCTTTCTTCAATCGCCTTGGGGCGAAGGTCAAAGATCTCATTCAGCTTCACGGCAATCTCTCCGTCTGTCAGTGACACATGACTACGACCGTAGGTATCTACAAAAATACTTACCGGTTGCGCCACTCCGATGGCATAAGAAAGCTGTACCAATACCTCGTCGGCTATTCCGGCCGCTACCAGATTCTTGGCGATATGACGTGCGGCATACGCCGCGCTGCGGTCTACCTTACTGGGGTCTTTTCCGGAAAAGGCACCTCCACCGTGAGCTCCTTTACCTCCATACGTATCCACGATGATCTTTCGACCGGTGAGGCCGGTATCTCCGTGCGGACCTCCGATCACGAATTTCCCTGTCGGGTTCACATGATAGGTAATATCGTCGTTGAACAACGCCAGTACCTCCGGATGGTTGATCGAAGCGATCACACGTGGCATGAGTTCTTCGATGACATCCTTGCGGATCTTTGCCAACATATCCGCATCTGCCTGCGCTTGCGCTTCGGGCGTCTGGTCGGCCGGTTGAATAAAGTCGTCGTGTTGTGTAGAGACTACGATCGTATCGATACGTACCGGTTTGCCGTTATCATCGTATTCGATGGTCACCTGACTTTTGGAGTCCGGCCGCAGATAGGTCATGATCTTACCATCGCGACGGATATCAGCCAGTACGGCAAGTATCTTATGCGACAAGTCGAGAGACAGTGGCATATAGTTCTCTGTCTCGTTGGTAGCGTAGCCAAACATCATTCCCTGGTCGCCTGCGCCCTGATCCATCGGATCGGCACGCTCTACGCCACGGTTGATGTCCGCGCTCTGTTCGTGGATGGCAGAGAATACGCCGCACGAATTTCCTTCGAACATATACTCTCCTTTGGTGTAGCCAATGCGATTGATGACGGTACGTGCTACCTCCTGAAGGTCTACATACGCCTCTGATTTCACTTCTCCAGCCAGTACTACCTGTCCGGTAGTTACCAGGGTTTCGCAGGCTACTTTCGAATTGGGGTCAAACGCCAGCAATTCGTCAAGTACAGCGTCCGATATCTGATCGGCCACTTTGTCGGGGTGCCCTTCGGACACCGATTCGGATGTGAATAAATATCCCATTTGAATAAGGATTTAAATAAATAATTGAATGTGTCAGTGTCTGTAGAAAAGTGCAGAGAGTAGATTGCAAACGGATAGGAATGTCTTTTTAGCATTTTTTTTCGTGGTTGCAAGCTACTCAAATCTTTCCACATTTCCGACTGTTGCAGACGTTGCTGCCTGAACAGGCCACAAAGGTAGGTAATATTTGGTATATATTTCCTATGATCACACCATAATTATTTAAAATGATTCTAAGCCCCTGTTTACTAACAGATGATGAAACTATCAAATTGTCAATCTGATATTCCCATTGCTTGTGGTTTGCGTATTTCCACTCATCTATAACATCGTACCTAATTCTCCCAATTACAGCCGTTAGAAAAAGTACATATAGGTATTAGAACCACCTTATTCGCAGCAAAAGTCTTTCAATAAGCGAGATTACATTTCCTAATTGAGATTTAATAAGCAATTGTTTGACATTCCTCCAGTGAAAGCCACACGAGTTTCCTTGCTATTGTAGAACAAATTTTCTGTTTTTATGACACTAAAGTGATTTTTCACCTCCCGATCAGGCCTGATCCATTGAGTCATTGAGGTTCTTCCACTGGGTGAACAGAAGTTTTCCATTGGGTCACGACTATTTTTCCATTGATTCACGGTGCTTCTTCCATTGGACGAAGCTGCATATTCAGGTAAAAAATGCCTTAATATGAATATTTAAGACATATTTATTACATACTATCGTATGGAAGGACTTTTTTGAAAAAGTAAAGAAAAAGTAAACAGAGCCAGACTGCATCTTTTTGTTTATAAAACGACACAATCACTTACAAAGAGACAAACTCCTCACCCTCTCTATTTCTTCGCAGCATCTCCTGAGTTCCTACGGGAAAGAGGGTGTCAGTTCCTGCCCTTTACCCATGGAGTTGTCATAGATGAGTTTCACTACAGCCTCTGTCTCTGTCTCCACTTCCGGAGCCAGGAAGGTGAGAGAAGTCGCATCTATACTACGTACGGCTACTTCTATTCCGCCCACAGGGTACCTACCTTATCTACATAGACACTGTATATGGAGAAGTGACTGAAGTTACTGCGGTTGACATCATAGATGTGATAACGGTACAGTGTACGTGTGTAAAGATCCAGCATACTCAGTCCGTCGAATGTACCTACGACGAGGCCACCGTTGTACTCTGCAAAGCAACGGACCTTGTTATCTGTCAAGCCGCTGTTTTGTCGGGTATAGTTTTCGAGGCGGTCACTACCCCGCTCCCACTGGTGAATGCCTTGTGTCTGACTACCAATCCACAGGTGTCCCATAGAATCTTCGAAGATCGCCGTCACCGCGTCATCGGCCAACATCGGTCGGGTAGTTGTACTTAACTTCTGCACCGGATGCATATCCGCACCACACATCCGGAGTCCCTGGGTCTGTGTACCAATAAAGAGAGTACTCGCAAGATCTTCTTCTGCCCGTACCGTTGATGCTGTACAGATGCAGAGAACACACAAGAGAAAGAGTTTCTTTCCCAACGAACAGTCGTGTTTCATAGTAGTGTAGTGATGGTATGAATCATACAAAAATAGACTTTCTTTTGAGAGTATACCTTATCAAAGTTTACTTTTTCTTCTTTTCTCCGAATTATTGCCGGAGGCAAAAGGTCAAATACATTAAATTTCCCCCAAAGAGAAGGGAGAGAAATCAAAATACAATTCATTTATTCGAATTGTAAAAACACGTTAAACCACCTGCTTATTTTGTAATTTTTACATATTTGTTAATAAAACCAAATCGCATATATGTAAACTATGAAACAATATATAGTAATGCGAAAAAAATATAGTCATTTATTGACGGGCAGGAAAGTTGAAATTAAAGAGTATCCACAATGTTCATTCGAAATCTGTCAATACAGGAGTATGTCTCAAAAGTCTTGAATAAACAAAATCATCCTCGCTACAGTATATTGTAACGAGGGTGATTTTGTATTTTAGGGGCTTTTGAGACAGCCCCTTTGTAAAGATCTGACTATATAAAGCCCTCACCACTATAGGCGATCCAGCAACTCCTTCATAGATCTACCCGTCACAGGATGCTTTATATCGGGAGCAATTTCTACCAAAGGTTCCAACACAAATTTCCTTTCTACCATCAGCGGATGAGGAATCGAAAGACCGGGAATATCCACTACCAGATCGTCATACAAGAGAATATCCACATCAATGATGCGGTCGGCATAATTTCCTCCGAAAGATTTGCACAACCGCCCCATCTCTACCTCAATAGTACGTATTTGTTGCAAGACCTCTTCCGGTGACAACACAGTCTCTACCCCTATCGCTGCATTCACAAATGTATTCGGAGAATCGAAACCCCAGGGTTCTGTTTGATAAAAAGCGGAAGAGGAGGTCACCCTCCCGATCCGCTTTTCTATCTCATGAATGGCCTGTCGCAGATTCTTTTCCCTGTCGCCCAGGTTTGTACCCAGGCCCAGATATACGATAGCCATCTTTGTCTTATTCTCTGTCCAGGATCAACATGGCATCTCCATAGGTACCGAAACGGTAATCCTCTTTCAATGCTACCTGATAGGCATCCATCACCATGTCGTATCCACCAAACGCAGCTACTACCATGAGCAAGGTAGAGAGAGGCATATGGAAATTGGATACCATGCTGTCTGCCACTGTAAACTCATACGGCGGGAAGATGAATTTGTTGGTCCATCCTTCGTATTCCTTCAGGTGTCCGTCTGTGCTCACTGTACTCTCAATGGCACGCATCACGGTAGTACCTACCGCACACACGTGTTTACCCAAATCCTTGGCACGGTTCACGGTTCTCACTGCTTCCGGCCCTACAACCATCTGTTCGGAATCCATCTTATGCTTGGTGAGGTCTTCCACATCGATGTCGCGAAAGTTGCCCAATCCGGCATGCAGGGTAACATAGGCAAAATCGATACCTCTGATTTCCATACGCTTCAACAATTCACGACTGAAGTGCAGACTGGCTGTCGGAGCTGTCACCGCACCTTCATTCTTTGCGAAGATAGACTGGAAACGCTCGGCATCTTCGGGCTCTACGGGACGATTGATGATGCTATGTGGCAGAGGAGTCTCTCCCAGGGCATACAATGCTTTCTTGAATTCGTCGTGCGGACCGTCATACAGGAAGCGCAGCGTACGTCCACGTGAAGTGGTATTATCGATCACCTCGGCTACCATAGAGTCGTCGGGACCGAAATAGAGTTTGTTTCCGATACGGATCTTACGTGCCGGATCTACCAATACATCCCACAGGCGCAACTCCTCGTTGAGCTCACGCAACAGGAAGACTTCGATACGGGCACCGGTCTTCTCTTTGTTGCCGTACAGACGGGCAGGGAATACCTTCGTGTCGTTGAATACAAACACATCCTTATCATCAAAATAATCCAGAATGTCTTTAAACTGTTTGTGTTCGATCTTTCCTGATTGTTTGTGAAGCACCATCAAACGCGATTCGTCTCTGTACTTGGTAGGGTGCAAAGCAATTTTCTCTTCGGGTAATTTAAACTTAAATTGAGACAGCTTCATACTTTTTATCTCCTTCTATATTAATTATCAACTTCTATCTCCTGTGCATCGAGCCATGCGGGAAACTCCTCCGGGTCCATGCAGTCTTCAAGGCGGATCTCTCCCACCCGTGTACGGATCAGTCCCGTGAGGTGGGCACCGCTTTCCAGTGCTTCGCCTATATCACGCGCCAACGCGCGTATATAGGTACCTTTGCTGCAGACCACCCGTATCCGGATCTCCGGCAGGTTGCATTCCAGCAGCTCTATCTCATCAATAACAAGCAACTTAGGTTTCAGTTC
>DALZBD010000164.1:0-7981 GCA_031977515.1 Bacteroides sp.
GATTATGAAAACTATTGGGTGAATCCTGCCTTTTTCCAATATAAGAAATCCACTGATAAAAAGGTGTTGGTCTTTCGTGCTATGGAAGGGGAATATAAATTTACGGTAAATAAGAGTCTGAAATATTTTGATGTAAGACCTCTGGAACAGACAACATTCAACGGCACGGAAGGTACGATCTGGGTGATAGGGAGTGCTGGCATAGGGGTGCCCTCGTATGCATCCAATGGCATAAACTGGACCGTCAATAAAGCATATCCGGCTGCGCGACTGGAAGCTAAAAAGCATCTTATGGTATTGGAGGCAGGCCAGACAATTAATCCATCAAGCATCAACTATAAATTCTTCGGACAGCCCGACTGGGGGTATGAGTTTACGGCAGACAGAATTGAACTTGTGGATGGAAGTTCCTGGTTTACTGTAAATGCAGGTAGCTCCGATAGTGGCAATATCTTTCCGGGATCCACCCCTCTGGTAAATGGTAAATATTATTATGTGTATGTAGATCATACAAACGGATTACCGGCCAGAATGTCGGTGGTCGAACGGGACGAAATTGAAGAAGTAGATTAAATAAAGAAGACAAGATACAAATATGATAAACAAAAGCAAAACTAAATATTGTAGTATTCTGTTGGTGATGTTGCTTGGGTGTCTGCCCGCTATCAGTCAGAATACAACCAGGATCATTACAGGTTTAGTAACTGAATCTACCGGCGATCCTATTATCGGTGGTACGGTATTGGTCGTTGGTGACCCTGGTCGGGGTGTCGTTACAGATATCGATGGGAAATATTCCATAAGGGCAGCAGACGGCGAACAATTGGAGTTCCGGTTTATGGGATTCCGGGATGAGATCCGTCCCGTGCGTTCGGGAATCAATACGATCAATGTACGCCTGGAGGCTGCCACAGAATTGCTGGATGAAGTGGTTGTCATCGGATATGGTCAGCAAAAAAAAGAAAGTGTAGTTGCCTCTATGACTTCTATTGGTCCGGATGAATTGACCTTTGCGAATCGAAGCCTCAACAATAGCATATCAGGTAAGATTTCCGGTGTTATAGCTGTACAACGTTCGGGCGAGCCGGGCTGGGACGACGCACAATTCTGGATACGTGGAGTAAGTTCGTATGCAGGAGGTACCGACCCCTTGGTGTTGGTGGATGGGATACCTCGTAAAATGAGCAATATTGATATCGACGAGATTGAAACATTTACGGTATTGAAAGATGCTGCTGCCACAGCGGTATACGGAGCTGAAGGGGCCAACGGAGTTATCCTGGTTACCTCCAAACGTGGAAAGTCGCAAAAAACCTCTATCAACGTAAGTGCCGAGCATCGTATCAATACGCCCATGCGTGTGCCCAACCTGCTTGATTCCTACCAATACCTTAGTTTATACAACGAAGCAGCATGGAACAATGCCGGTAATCCGGAAGTCGGTTTTATATGGCCTACACAGGAAAGTTTATTGGAAAAGTACCGTACAGGGATTGATCCCGATCTTTACCCCAGTGTCGACTGGATGGATGTGCTCCAAAAGCATACGCATAGTTCGCGTTATACCATTAATTTCCGTGGAGGAGGTGAAAAAGTACGTTTTTTTGTGTCGGGTTCTTACATGGACGAAGAAGGGATCTATAAAGACAATCCGACCAATGATTTCAACTCCAACGTAACGATCAAACGGTATAATCTCCGCTCTAACATTGACCTGGATATTACAAAAACGACCCGTATGTCGGTGGATCTGGCCGGTTCATACATGAACAAAACCGCACCTTTAAAAACCGCAGATGAAATATTTAATGGATTAACCTTATTCCCCGTTCATCTCATTCCTATGATCTACTCGGACGGGAGTGCTTCGGAACATCCGGAGTCTGATAATTCCGGATTACGGCAGAACCCATATAATTTTCTGTATTTCAGCGGTTACAACACAAACTGGGAGACCACTATAAATACCAAGATAACGTTGGAACAACAACTGGATTTTATAACCGATGGGCTGTCTATACGGGGAAATCTGAGCTATGACGCTACCAACAATCAATATACCAATCGCAGCATGTCTCCATTTTCCTATTATGCAACCGGACGGGACGAAGAAGGTGACCTGGTCTTCCGTCTGCGCAACACCGGGTCGGCTCTAAGTGATCCATCTACAGGGTCTGCCGGCGGAGAGAAGAAAATATACCTTGAAGCTTCCTTGAATTATAAACGTACTTTTGGTCCTCATGATGTCACCGGACTCCTTGTTTATAATCAGCGCGAATCTGTTAGTCAGAATGCCAGTGGCCTGGATTTACTTCCTACCCGCAAACAAAATGTAGTTGCCCGTGCTACGTATGGATTTAATAACCGTTATATGTTGGAAGGAAGCTTCGGTATGACAGGAAGTGATAACTTTGCACGTGGACATCGATGGGGGCTTTTTCCTGCTGTAGGTGCTGCCTGGTACATCAGTAACGAGAACTTTTTTGAGAATATACGGGAGAGTTTCCTGAATAAACTAAAGTTAAGAGCTTCTTACGGAAAAACCGGTAATGATAATCTGGGAAGTATGGGACGCTTTCCTTATCGGGAATATTTATGGGATAACAGTGGATTTAATCTGGGAATTTCCGGAGCATCCAATGGAACCCCACAAAATAATTGGGGAGGTATCTCGGAAGGAAATATGGCTGCGCCCCTGTTGCGTTGGGAAATAGAAGATAAAATAAACGGAGGATTTGATCTGGGCCTTTTTGACGGTCGCGTGGATATGTCTGTCGATTATTTTTACAACCGCCGCCATGATATCCTTATCAACCGTGGCACCATTCCGGTGATGGCAGGGTTGCGCCAGGGACCTCTGCAAAATTTCGGAGTGGTAGTCAACCGTGGGATCGACGGAAATATCGTGATCAAGGAACACATCGGAAAGCTGTTGCTGATCTTACGGGCAAACTATACCTATGCAAAAAACAAGCAAATAGAAAAAGATGAAATACCGCAAGCCTATGAATGGCTCAACCAGACAGGGCGGAGCATCGGTATTCCTTTGCTGTATGTAGCCGAAGGATTATATACTCCCGATGACTTTCATATAACGTATGATCCAGTTACCGGTGCTCAATCATATACCCTTAAAGAAGGATTACCCAATCCTGGTGCAGCTGTAGCTCCCGGTGACATTAAATACAAAGACCTGAATGGCGATGGTGAAATAAACTCTTTCGATCAGACATACGATCATGGTTTTCGGGGAAGTAATCCCGAATCAAACTGGGGTATCAGTCTGAATGCACAATATAAGGGCTTCTTTGCCGGGGTATTTTTTCAAGGTGTGGGAGGGACATCCACCAACCTGATGGCGAAAGCCGAAAATTTTATGCCATTTAACAATGGTAAAGATGCATCGTCGGCACGATCCGAGGCTTTGGACCGGTGGACTGCTTCGAACCCATACAATATGAATGTGCTTTACCCACGCCTACACAGTACACAGTTCGATTATAATCTTTATCCCAGTACGTGGTGGTATCGGGACGCCAGTTTTGTGCGTTTGAAAAATGTGGAATTCGGCTACCAGTTCTCTAAAAACCAACTAAAAAACATACACATGGAAAACCTTCGTCTATATGTGCAGGGAACCAATCTTATCACCTGGGATAAGGTTAAGTTTTGGGACCCTGAGTTGGGCGGAGCCCGTTCCGGTGCAAAGTACCCGCTTTCGCGCAGTTGGACAGTAGGACTTGAAGTTACATTTTAATTAGTTAAAGTTATGAAAAAGAATATTTTATATATCATACTTGTTGTGGCACTTTCCTCTACGATCGCCTCTTGTTCAGATTTTCTGGATGTATCGAAAGAGCTCAATAAAGAAGCCACCATGGAAGATGTGTGGGTAAATTACAATTATACCCGTCGTTGGTACAACAACATTTACAATTGTGTGAGTGAATATTCCGAAACAGGTTCGGAAGCAGGTTCTGCTTATACAAACCCCTGGTCAAATCTGGCCGGAGAAATATCGTCTCAGAAAAATCCGGTGCGAAGTCACATGACCTCCGGATATACTGCCATCACAGCATTGGATCGAATGACCGATCTTTACCGTTACATCCGGCAAGCTATGATCTTTATTGAAAATGCCCAACCGGTAGGGTCAGACTCTCAACAGCTTACTCAGGCCGATATTGATAAAATGAAAGACGAAGCCAGGTTCTTTATCGCTTACTGCTATTTCAGTATGTTTGAATTATACGGTCCTGTGCCCATTGTTACTGAAGTGGACGATGCCTCCTATCCGCAGTTCATGCATTACCAGCGCGCTACTGTGGACGAAATGGTCAATTTCATCGATGATATCCTCACAGACATTATAGCTGGAGGAAATCTCTACGAAACATCGAGAGGTAATCTCAATGAAGTGATGCGACCGACCAAAGTAACGGCTCTGGCGCTACGGGCTAAATTGTGGATGTATGCTGCCTCACCTTTATTCAATGGCAAATACGCGTTGGCCATGGAACTTAAAAATCCGGATGGCACTGCGCTTTTTCCTGTGGAGGACAAGAGCAAATGGTTAAAAGCCAAACAATATTGCAAAGATTTAATTGATTTTGCCGAAGAAAAAGGTCATAAACTTTATGACAATGGTCAAGGTCCGCACCACTCGGTTTATAATCTTTTTCAAGAGTATAACGACGAAATATTATGGTGTTCAACCTATAATAGTTACAGTGACCAGTATAAAATGGAGAAGCGAACTACTCCAAGGGATATCAATGCTTGTTACGGTACCATAGGCCCGACACAAGAATCGGTAGATAAATTTTTCATGGACAACGGACTTGCCATTGACGACACCGGATCCGGATACCGGGCGGATGGTTTCACAGAGGTATACAATCCGGTAGGAGGGCGTACTGATATGAATATATTCAATATGTATGCCAACCGTGAACCGCGTTTCTATGCATCTGTAATCTATCAGGGTAAAAGCTGGCACATACAGCCGGCATCGAATCCTGATTACCAGATCGATTTCTCTTTTGAAGGTGGTGCCGGTCCGAGTTCTTCGGATACCCCTTTGGTGGGCTACCTTCTGGGTAAATTTAAAAATCGCACCATTATGAATGAAGGTTCTTATCCACAGGTTTGGAGAAGGGTTTCAATCATCTATCGTCTGGCTGAGTTTTATTTATTCTATGCTGAGGCATGTAATGAAGTAGATCCGACTGATCCGGATATCATCACTTATTTGGATAAGATACGTGAACGCGCAGGTATACGCGGCTATCAGCAATTAGCAGATGATGGTATGAAAAACATAATCGGTGATTATGAAAAACAGGCGAAAGCGATTCGTGACGAACGGTTTATTGAACTTTTTTGTGAAGGACAACGCTATTTCGATATCCGCCGATGGATGATTTGCGGACCGGGGCAGGAGGCAGATCAGACACTATTCAGTGGAATGGATGAATATGGCAATCCAGATACACCCATCGGAACTCCGGGTTCCTATTTCAAGGTAGTTCCCATTGAAAAAAGACAGTGGAATGATCGTATGTATCTCTATCCGTTGCCACAATCGGTAATTAATCAAAGCCCCTCCACAATGGTTCAGAATCCGGGATGGTAACATATCGTTGTGCACATTTGCTTGAGGGTTAGGATGATATATCAAATCCTGTTTATGTGATTTTTTATCCAATTCATATACGTATGGGAATTGATCTCAATGTTGGTAGGAAGATTTATTTTTTTGAGTTATTGTATTGAAATAAAATATTTTATGCTCTTCGGTTGGAGAGGACTTCTATTCAGCGTTGGTTGGAATATTTATTATTTAGATATCCTATTAAAACACAAATATTTATATTCTTCAGTGGGAGGGGATTTGTAATCCCCGACTGCTATTATAAGGATTTGTAATCCGATAGAGATTACTTTTTAATAGGATCATGTAATGATTGCGGACTATAAGCTCTGATAGTACAAACATCGGGAATACAATTCCCGCTGAACGCTGGATAAAAGTGGGCGAAATACGGATAACTAAGATTTTAGATATAGGAAAAATTTTCCGACCAACACTGAGTGGATCTCTGATTCATGTTTTGTATTACCTGAATTGGTTTAACCAAGAAGTCATACTATGATAAGTATGTTTATGAAGAGGGTGTATCAAAAGTCTCCTCTGACTTTAATAAAGTTATAGATTGTAAGCGAGGTTCTCATCCCCAGCCCGAAAGCACTTCCCACCCCCGAAGCCCTTTGGGCTTGGGAGGTGGTTAGCACTTTTGGGCTGGGGATAAAAACAGTCGCTTACAATTTATAACTAAATCAAAGAACGTTTGGACTTTTGATACACCCTCTAATTTTTTTGCACGCTACCAACAGTAGACAGACCGGACTGAAATATTTTCTTTCTTGCTATGGCAAACCAGATAGTCAGTACCAATCCTTTGGCTGTGGTGGTGATACATACGGCCCACCAAATCCCTTCTACTCCCAGACCCAGACCGACGAGTAGAATAGCAATAGGAATACGCATAGAATTCAGGGCAATACTGGTAAATGCAGGGGGTAGTGTACGTCCGACGCCATAAAACATTCCCTGGGTAGTGATCTCCATCATCATAAATATCTGTGAGTATCCATCGATCTTCAGAAACACTCCTCCTGACAGATATGCCTCTGTTTCCGGAGTGAAGATGGAGAATACCTCATTTCCAAAGAATATAAACAACAAACTGCAGCATAATCCGAATATGGAAGTCATCCATAAAGTCTTACGCCAGGCATGTAACACACGATCGTGCCGACCTGCTGCGAAATTCTGCGCGACAAATGCGCTTAATGCCGTAGCAAATCCCTGAGCAGTATTCCAGGTAATAGCTTCTATTTGTCCTCCGGTAGTAAAAGTCATCAGTCCGATGTGTCCTCCGTATTGGGCCGCCAGCCGGCACACGGCCATGTTTATAATAGCAAATAATGAATTGAATACTGCTACAGGAGCTCCCAGCTTGAATATACGCAGCGCATATTTTTTCTGTAAATGAGTCAGGAAAGGAAATCCCCCCAGCAATTTATCCCTGAATCTCAATTGCCGCACAAAAAGCAGGCACACTACAACTTGTGCGATGCAGGTTGCATAGGCTGCTCCTTGTGTACCGAGATTGAAACCAAAAATAAATAATGGGTCCAGTACTACATTCAGTATAAGTCCCGTAGCATTGACATAAAAGGGAATATTACTACGTCCGGATGCATTATAAATCCCGGTGAAAGCTGCTGAAAGAAAATAGAATGGGAATGCTATGATAATAGTTCGCAGGTAAGATACCGCGGGCGGAGTGAGGTGTGTTTCTAATCCGAATAAATTCAGGATCTGACGAGCACATATAAAAAGCAATCCTCCCCATACAAGAGAGAGGATGAGTGCCAGCGTAATATTGTGCGATGCAAACCGTTTGGCATCTGTTTCATTGCGCGCACCTATGGATTGTCCTACACTTACTTCCGAACCGACTTTGCTGAGCAGGGAAAAGGAAGCTGACATCCAGGTAAGGATACCTACCGCCCCGATCGCAGCCAGTGCTTCACTTCCGATACGTCCTACCCATGCCATATCTGTCAACGTATAGGCCATCTGTATGAAAGAGGTGGCCATGATAGGCATAGACAATCGGAAAAGCTGGCGCATTACCGGCCCTTCGGTCAGATTACGGGTTCCCTGCATATAAATGTGTGAATGATTTGAGGGTGCAAAGTTACTTATTAGATTTAGAGTCTGTTTAAATTTCCCCCGGAAAATTTACTATAGGAGAATTTCGTTTTTTCTTCAGTGCTCTTTTTATCTGTCTTTTGTGTTTTCAGATGCGGATTTACAATTTCAGAAGCAAACAATGAGGGTGTATCAAAGAACGTTTGGGCTTTTGATACACCCTCAGCTCTTAATTTTTCTGTCTATTGACCGTATCTT
>DALZBD010000165.1:0-7971 GCA_031977515.1 Bacteroides sp.
ATAGGAGACGCAAGGTACCAGCGTCTCCTATAAGGTGTATCACATCCGGAAAACACCCACTTGCAGAGACGCAAAGTATTGCGTCTGAATATAAAATACAAACAAAGACCAAACAGTTATTCAGAGAACAAACCGAAAGAAAATCAAAAGGTAAAATGAAAAAGTTTTTAAATGTAATCATTGGCTGTGCTTTATCTACCGCAGCCATTCAGGCGGAAAATCCACAACACACGGATACAGTGGCTATGCGGAAATTTGAGTTGGGGGAAGTCGTTGTCACAGGATCGCGCGTACCCATTGCACGGGATCTGTTACCTGTTCCCGTCAGTGTCGTGCCTCGCAGGATGATCGAGCAGAGCGGCGAAACAAACCTGATGCCTGTACTCATGCAACACGTCCCGGGACTCTTCGTTACCTCACGTGGAATCACGGGTTACGGTGTGTCCGGAGGTTCGGCAGGTGGTATCAACCTGCGCGGATTTGCAGGAGGCAGCGGACGGGTACTTATCCTCATTGACGGACATCCGCAATATGCCACCATCTATGGACACCCTGTGGCAGATGCATATATTGCCTCTGATGCCCAGCGTGTAGAGGTATCGCGCGGTCCCTCTTCCGTACTGTATGGTTCGAATGCCATGGGAGGAGCTATTAATATCATCACCCGTCAGGCCACACAGCAGGATGGCAACAACCTTTCTGTCCGGCTAATGGGTGGATCGTACGGTACGCAACGCTACTCTCTGACAGACAGCTACCGTCAGGGTCGATGGTCGGGGGTTGTCAGTGGCAATTACGAACGCACAGACGGGCATCGGCCAAACTCAGATTTCGAACTGTTCAGTGGCTTTGGTAAAATTGGATATGATATCTCTCAGCAGTGGAAAGTCACAGGAAATGTAAACATCGCACAGGCCAATTCTAAAAATCCCGGAGCGGCAGACAATCCCGTGTTCGAAGGGAAGGCAGATGTACTACGTGGTATGTCTGGTCTTTCTCTGGAAAACAACTACAGCATCACCCGCGGGGCTGTGAATCTGTATTACAACTGGGGAAATCACAAGATCAACGACGGCTACACCGAAGGACGACAGCCCCAAACCCATCTGTTCCGTTCGACGGACTACATGGGAGGACTGAATCTCTACCAGGCTGTCAATTTGTTCACCGGTAATACCATCACCGGAGGTTTCGATGTGAAACTCTATGGCGGGAATGCCTATCGCAATCCCGAGCTTCCAAACGAGATCTATGCAGACCACGTCAAACTCAATGAAGTGGCGGGATATCTGTTTGCACAACAGGAACTCGGACGATTCATGCTGAATGCCGGACTGCGTCTGGAGCATCACAAACTCTATGGTACCGAATGGGTACCACAGGGAGGGGTTACCTTCAAAGCAGCGGAAGATACACATCTGAAATTTTCGGTAGCGAAAGGGTTTCGTACACCGAATATGCGCGAACTCTATATGTATGCCGTAGCCAATGAAGACCTGCTTCCCGAACGCAGTCTGAGTTACGACTTTAGTGTCACCCAACGTCTGCTCGACAATCGCCTGTCTATGGAACTGGCCCTGTTCTACATCAAAGGAGATAACATCGTGCAGGTTGCAACCATAGACGGTATCGAACAGAATTACAATGTGGGAAAGTTTGCCAATAAAGGGGTGGAATTCAGTCTGAACTACCATATTCTCAACAACCTGAGCCTGCATAGCAACTACAGCTACCTGCACATGAACACGCTGATGACAGGCGCTCCAAGGAATAAATTCTATACAGGAGTAACCTACCGTCCGGGTAAATTCACCCTCAGTGCAGGTGCACAGGTAATTAATAAACTTTACCTCTCCACCAACAACGATGCCCAGACAAGCAGCTACCCACTCGTGGATGCACGCGTAGCCTATCGTCCGGCAAAATGGGGAGAGGTATTTGTAAAAGGTGACAACCTGCTGGCACGAAACTACGAGACGATGCTTGGCTTCCCCATGCCTCGTGCGACGGTGATGGGTGGTGTGAGCCTGAATTTCTGAAAAAGATCTTTCGGAACCCATAAGAAATGCCTTCCGGAAGACTTTCTATGAGAAGGAGTCGGACAACTCTACTGTTCCTATACCCAAAATCCCTAAAATGTAAAACCACCCTCGCTATAGTATGCTGTAACGAGGGTGGTTTTGTTCATTCAACACTTTTTACTATCTTCCTACAAACTTTCGGGAACCTGAACACATATCCCTCCGCTGAAGCGAAAGCAAGCGGAGGGATTGTTATATATCTCTCCTGCCAATTTACTATCTCCTTTCCTGAAAACAGGATATACTTTCAGAATAACAGGAAAGAGCAGGTAGATCCTCTGTAATAAAAACTTCCCAAAAACCGGATCTCGTCCCGGTTTTACCGGAAATCCGGTTCATTGCCTGTATTTTCAAGATCAAACGTTCTAAAAAATAGGATTATCCCCTTGTCTCTACATGAGAACGATGGATCTGTTCGTCCCCGAAAGTCTGCCATTCATTGGACGAAAAGGTCAACCATACATATTTCACTCTTTTCATCTCTGTTTATATGTAACTTTGTTTCAGAAAATTACAGTATATATTTATCCTGTAGAAATACTAAAGTCATACATAAATTTATATCTACTAATCAAATCAACAGGATGGAAATTCTTCAAACGTTCCGTCCCAAAAATTAAATCAAAGATCTGTTATGGAAATAGTAAAAAGGGGTTCTACAGGACCCATCGTAAAAGAGCTTCAACAACAATTACACGCAGAGGGATATCCGGTAGTTATAGACGGAATATTCGGTAAAGAAACTTACCTGGCGGTGTGCCGGCTACAACAGCGGTCGGGCCTTTATGCAGACGGTATAGTAGGAAAAGATACCTGGTGCATATTAAATGGGCCGGAAAGACAAAGTATACCGGAAACCCCATCCGTGCGGAAAGAAGATCCTACGCATCCGGGCCAGACACTGGACTTTGAAGCAGCCGCACAGATCCTGGATATCGAAGTGGCTGCCATCCGCGCAGTGCACGAAATCGAATCGGGTGGCAGATCGGGTTTTCTGAAAAGCGGGAGACCTATTATTCTGTTTGAAGGTCATATATTCTGGAAAGAGTTGAAAAAAAGGGGGATAAATCCTGCAGCGTATGCCGGAAAGTATGAAGATATACTCTTTCCCAGCTGGAACCGGTCTGCCTATAAAGGAGGAGAAGACGAACACGATCGCCTGGAAAAAGCCTGTCAGATCCATGCCGAAGCTGCTCTTTGTGCCACATCCTGGGGTATGTTTCAGATCATGGGATTCAATCATTCGTTGTGCGGATATGACACAGTAACAGCTTATGTGGAAGCTATGCGGGAAAATCAGAATAATCACCTGATGGCTTTTGTCAATTTCATCGGAAAGACCAACCTGGCTATCTATCTGCAACGATTGGATTGGGAGACATTTGCCTACCGGTACAACGGACCGGGGTATAAGCAAAATCAATATGACACCAAACTGCGGGCAGCCTATCTGAAATTTAAAAACAAGTGAAAACAAAGATATACACTCTGAATGTACTGTCTTTATCCTGCAAACAATGAAAAAAGTACTCCTGTTTTTCTTCCTCCTGTCCAGCTTATATGCCTTTGCCCTGGAAGGGAATGACGACAATATCCTGCGCGATTATTATGTACAGCTCTACAAGCAGCAAACGTATTGCCCGGATTTTAAAAAGGTATTCGCGTCCTCTGCTGATCAACAGGATTATAAGAAGCTCCGGGAATATCTCAACCACAAAGAAGAGATCTGCCGCATTCTTCGGATGGCCGGTGATGAATATTATTACGGATTGTCATTCAGTAAACTATATGCCACGGATTATATACAGGGGTTGCAGGACGAACTGTTGTCGCGTAAGAAAAATGACATCTTGTTATTGAGGCTCAACTCTGTACGACCCGGTTTCAGTTACAACGGAAACTTTTCCGTTGCCTATGTCGATAGCGTCATACTGCCTGCCATAAAAGAACGTTACGAACAGGAAGAAAGGCGAGATAGCGTCAATCAGGTTGCTTATATGCAGATACAAAGCAACATAGAAGCCATCAAACAGGATATTTTCCAGGCAGAACAGGCTATCTATACTTCTCTTTCTCCCGAAACGAGAGACCAGGATTTCAGGATGTGGGTGAGCCTTACTTTCTCAGGACTGATAGCAATCCTCCTGTTTTCTTTCTTCTGGATCATTTACAAGCGATCCGACAAATCTCTGTCCAAAGGATTACTTACAGACTCGGGCCTGCAATTTATCACGGTATTCATTTTGATCATCGCCATTATTTTGTTCGGCATTCTCAATGTCATTGGAGGGAGTGAACTTGCAGCTATACTTTCCGGGATATCCGGGTATGTACTGGGAAAGGGGGGCCAAGGGTTGATGCTCGGTTTAAAGAACACAGAACAAAAAAATCCTGATTTTTTTGCCTCTTCTTCCCCCGTACTACAAAGCAAGGCCAGGGAGGAAGAAGACGAAGAAACAGACGGTCTTTTCCCGGAAGGTGTAGGGTGACTCCTGAAAAGAAGGGGAAACACTGACTAAATCAATATCATATTCAACCCAATAAGCGGTGGTATCCGAAAAACCGATATAAAAAGAGTAGGAAAAACTAAAAAAAACATGAATTATGGCAACAATCAGAAATGCAATTAAGAGTTTTGATGCAGCAGATGAAAAGTTTGCGGAACAGAAAGAGGCCATTCAGGCCCTGGAGTTGTTGGGAACAGCCAAAGCAGAGATCTTTGTGCGGGACATTCAGGACAGTCTTAAGAGTGCCGGTGAAGAAACAAACAACAAGACGGTGCCTATTTCCTGTGTGGTAGGCAGTAAGAAAGAGGTCCGTGCCTTCTCCTCCAGCCAGTCCGGCAACATCGGAGAAGTCGTGGCAGACAGTCTCAGCGACTTTTTGAGTGAAAACAAACAGACCATCATCAAAGGGGTAGGCAAACTGATCAGCAGTGCCCTTGGAATATTTCTGGGAGATGGAGAAGCCTCCTCCAATACGATCGAAATGTATTACGTATCTACAGACGGGCTATCTCCTGTGCGGGTAGACATGAAAGCGTGGTACCAGAGCATCACTGCCAAGTCTATTACGAGTAAAGTAGAGCGTATCATCAGTGTGGTAGCGACGAAGTCTGTAATTGATGTCAAACGCATAGATCTGGGAACGTTCCTTTACCTGTATCAGAACCAGTTTGATGTCAATGAAATGACGCCCCAAGAGTTGTCTGCCGCCATTGACCAGGCTGCTGATATCTACAACAAGTTTGTAGATCTGTCTGTGAAAACAGGAGTAGTGAGCCAGCAACGTGCCAACACACCGGAAGCGGATAAAGAGGCTTATAAAAAATCTTTGGGCAGACCGACACCGGTAACTGACCGCTTCCTGTCTTTTAAAGACAACAGACCTACAGAATAAATCACATTATTCTATACAACAGATAGGTCCCCTGTATTTTTCTTCTCCGGAAGGGATAGGAATGGCAGGGGATCTTCCTACTAACTACTGTAAAGATATGGCAAGAAAATACACTTTATTTATTTTTATTTTGTGGATCATCCATCAGACATCTGCAGGACACCTATCCGTACCTGCCGAAGGGCCAGACAGCCCAGCTGATGTCTCGCTTACCTCTCAGAAGATACCTTCTGTGGGAGAATTTAAAGGTCTGGTGATCCTGGCAGAGTTTTCAGATACTCCTTTCACCGTACCCGACCCTACTCATCGATTCTGGGCCATGCTGAATATGGAAAGATATGGATATCAGGGTGCAAAAGGCTGTGTAAGAGATTATTTCATCACGAATTCAGACAGTTTGTTCTTTCCGGGTTTCGATGTTGTAGGGCCTGTGAAGCTATCCAAACCGATGAATTACTACGGACAGAATGGAGAGAACGGAGAAGAGATACACGCAGGAGAGATGGTGACAGAGGCTTGCAGACTGGCTGCTTCTGAAGTTGATTTCTCGGGCTACGACAGCAACAACGACGGGCAAGTGGATCTGGTATATATCTTTTTTGCTTCTTATTGTGAAAATGAAAATCAGCACAAACCGGAATATATCTGGGCACACGCGGGAAGTGTAGCAGATTCGTGCCTGACCTTGCACAACAAGACAATCGCAAGGTACGCCTGCTCTTCCGAATACATCGGAAAAGACGAAGAGGAGCAACCTCAAATGGCTACTATCGGAACCTTCTGCCACGAATTCAGTCATGTACTGGGTTTGCCGGATTTCTACAACACGCTTTCCGGCAGCGGACTGACTCCGGGAAGTCTGAGTCTGATGGATAGGGGAAACTATCTCGACAATGGCCGTTGTCCTGCCGGGTATTCTGCTTTTGAGAAGGAGTTCGTCGGATGGACAGAAATCCCGGCTTTCGAACCCTGCGATTCTGCCCTGCATGTAAGCCTACATCCTGTGAGCAGCACTACAGGCAACAGTACGATGTGGTCTGCTTTTAAAATAGGAATACCTGGTACGAAAGAATATTTCTATATGGAGAACCGACAGGCGGAAAATTGGGATCGGTACCTGCCTGCAACGGGATTATTTATCTATCGGGTTGATCTCTCCGACGAAGAGGCATGGGACAGAAATCTGGTGAATACAAATGCGTCACATCCATACTATGAGGTGATACGCTACACGGTATATGCAAAAATAGATTATCCGTATATCCCTTTTCCGGGAAAAGATAACAAAACGTTCTTCTCCTCTCCCCCTGCCTGGAATGGGAAAGATGCCGGCTTTGAACTGCAAAGCATTGAAGAGAGGGACAGTCAGGTAAGTCTTCAGCTTATCAGAAAGTAAATTCCCTCAATTGCCATCCGCGAAATGGAATAATATCTAAACAGGCGGTTTCCGAAAAGCCTGCAACAGAGTAGGAAATATTCACTTTTAATTTTTTATCGTATGCCAATTATTACTTTAAACAAACAAACAGCCGATGCATTATGTACCCTTGTTACGATCGGCTTCATGGACGAACAATCAGAGATCACCGATCAGGATCGCAAAACAAGATTTGAAGGGGAGAACCCCACTGATAAGGAACACACTATCGTACGAAGGCTCATCCACACGTATACAGGTATCGACCTTGAATTTACACATACGGTGCCTGCGGAGTTTCAACCTTATATTTTCGCAAAGCCGGCTCCCGGAAAGCAGATCAGCCATGCTACGATCTTTAATTCATACCAATCTACACAAAATTTCTGGGAATCTATGGAAGAAGATGCTTCTACCACCCAACCTTGCGGTGCATACATTGGTGGGTACCTGGAAGCAGGTGGTTTTCATCTGACCGGACCGTCCCAATTGTTTACTTATCTGCCTTTGTACAGGGCTGTAGAAAAAGAATCGGAAAAAGAACCGGAAGAAGAAAATATATATAAGGATTATGGAATGATAGCTGCAGAAGTAATGAATGCAGCCAACAGTGTAGAGCGGGCGTTACAGGCACATCCACAACATATCAATTATACACGTACTCCTCTTCCGGAACCCATGAAGGAAAATCACCTTTTCGGATGTGTTCACGGCATGATACATGCAATGACTACCCATCAGCAACTGAACAATGAAGAAGTTCATATAGAATATTCCCTGGGACCGGGCACAACAAAAGTTGCCTCCTGCCTTCCATGCAGTCTGTTTATGAGTGGAAATGGCACACCGGCTTCTTCCACACACCTGGGAAGAGGTGATTTCTGGAACCTGCCCGACAATATCGGATACGAGCAGAAAAAGAACTGGCAAAGAAAAATTGCCGAATGCTTTGTCCGAGGTCGTATAGTTCTGGGTGAAACCATGGAAAACAATATTCAACTGCAACCCTTTATACATCTCGAGAACCACAGATTATGGGAAAAACACTTTGAAGAAAAACTTTCCAGGTTTTTT
>DALZBD010000166.1:0-7967 GCA_031977515.1 Bacteroides sp.
TTACAACCCATTGAGATTATTTATAAAAATATATAATGTGAAGGCGTGAAGTCCGGTGAAGCCTGCGGAAAGCAGAGTGATTTCACAGCAACACCATCACCATCAATAGTTTATCCTTTCCGTGAAGGCGTGAAGGCAAAAAACACAAAAAACTCTAAGTAGAATGATTTCCACAAAAACAATGAAAACCTTACCTTTGTACAATTAGGTAAAAACTAAAAATCACATGAAAAGACTCGTCATATTCGACCTCGATGGTACTCTCCTCAACACCATCGCAGACCTGGCTCAAAGCACCAACTATGCGCTCACTCAACTGGGATATCCCACTCACTCACAGGAAGCCTATCCATTCATGGTAGGCAACGGGATCAATAAGCTTCTGGAGCGTGCCCTTCCCGAGGAAGAACGGAACGCAGAAAATATGATTCGGATGCGGGAAGTATTCATTCCCTATTACGATAGCCACAATACTGTACTCAGCACACCCTATTCAGGTATACCGGAAGTCCTGACTACACTGCACAAGCAGGGAATATATCTCGCTGTTGCCTCCAACAAATACCAGGAAGCTACAGAAAAATTGGTGGGGCACTACTTTACCGGCATTCCTTTTCAGGTAGTGCTGGGACAACGAACTGGAATCCCGGTGAAACCCGATCCGACCATCGTGCGAGAGATTCTGGAACAAACCGGAACACTACCCGAAGAGACATTGTATGTAGGAGATTCCGGTGTAGATATGCAAACAGCTATCAACAGCGAAGTCCCTTCCTGTGGAGTAACCTGGGGATTCCGACCACGCAAAGAGTTGGAAAGTTTCCATCCTACGTTTATCATAAACCATCCCTCACATATCCTTCCATTGACAGGTTTGTGAAACAGAGAGAATCGCTACTCCGTTTTACGACTTAAAAATCCATTTTCCTGCAACCACTCTTCCGCCAGTACCGGCCACTGGCGGGTACTGCCCGGATTGTCACGCAGGGAGATGCTGTGACCACCTTCCGGGAAAATATGCAGGCTGCTTTTTGCCACTCCCTCCTTTTTCAATGCCGTATAGTAGAGTATGCTGTTCAGGGAGGAGACAGACCTGTCATTGTCCGCATGCACCAGAAAAGCCGGGGGAGTATCTTTTTTTACCTGCTTCTCACAGGAAAACAAATGGATCAACTGCTCTGCAGGATCCGCCCCCAACAGATTCTCCCTACTGCCTTTGTGTGCATACTCCCCCATTGTGATCACCGGTGAGACCAATATCGTGAAATCCGGCCGGAAGCCATACCCATCCGCTTCGTCCCCCCCTCTTCCCCAGTCTTCATCTAACGTAGAGAGGCAAGCCGCTACATGACCTCCCGCGGAACTACCCATCGCTCCTACCCGATCGGGATCAATCCCATATCGCGAAGCATTCAACCGGATCAGCCGCATGGCACGTTGTGCATCCTCCAGCGGAGCACGATATCCCTCTAACACATCCGGCGATCCGGGAAAACGATGCGAAAGCACAAAAGCTGTCACCCCGAATGTATTGAACCACTTAGCCAGTTGCCAGCCACTCACCAGGTGAGCCAGCCGGACATATCCCCCACCAGGTACGATCAATACCGCCGCTCCGGTATTCTCCTCACCCGAAGGTTCGAAAATGTGCACACCCGGTATAGCCACCTGATGGATCCGCTCACCGGCAATACTATCGTTCAGCATCACCCCCCGGCTGTTGGGCATATTCCCTTCCCAGAGTGGCAGGAAACCCTGTGCAGATAAAGCCAAAGGTAACAAATTGCACAAAACGATATATAGGATTGTTCTTTTCATCATACTTCTTCAAACAATATTTCAGATCTGATTATTTTTTTTGCAATACAATAGAAGTGGGTAAAGGAAGATCTGTGATTCCTTCTTTACGAAGCAAGACAAACTCACGGTCATCTTTGATCAGTCCTTTCAGGTCCCAGTACATACGTGTATTCTCCTTATTTAATAATGTGGCAAACGCATATCCCCGCTCTTTGCCCACCGGATTCTTTATCAGGAACAGCCGTGCTGTGCGGGGAAACATATCCTGATCCCCATTGCGTCCTACCAGATAATATTGTTTCATTTCGTCACGACTATTTACGATTATCTCCTCCTGCCATACAGAAACAATTTTTTCTCCCTGTACTATATATTCATAACATCCCAATAAAGCTACCGTAGTCACGACTTTCCATTCTTTGCCCCTGGAAGAAGCCGGTTGCACAGATTCACTGACTTCCTGCAAACTGAGTCTTAACCTGAACAGGGAATCTTCCTCTGCCGACTTCCATTCCCATACTCCTTCAAAAGGCTTAAAACCGTTTTTAATATTATTCAACAAACGGGAAACTTCCGAACTGCTCATGGATTTACCTGATGCAGGTAAGGGTTGCTTAGAAAGCATCCACAATTCCGGATCATCCGTCTCCTCAAACCGACTGCTCTTCGCAGGTTTCAGGCGAATGATACCCAGATAGATTTCCTCCTGACCAACCTCCACTGTGAAAGCCGACTGCTCTGTCGACGGACAGAAAAACTCCATTTGATAAATGCCTGGCAATACCCCCTCAAAAAGGAACTGACTCGTACTGGTACAGGGTGTGGTATACACACATTCACCTTCCTGATGCATCAAAACAGTCACACTGCCCGGAGCGACATTCTCTACCTGCAGCTCTCCACCGACTCTGACCTGAGAAGACAAATAAGAGATGGCTCCAAAGACATAAACCAATAAAATAATTTTTCTCATAACACCTCCTTCATAATCACATTTCTCATAACAGAAGCAAAAGATATAGCAAAAATAGCCATTCTCCGACAGAGAAAAGTGTAAAATCTGATCTGTTACGGTGAATTATTTCACAAATTAACACCTGAGATATAAATATTTCATTATTTTTACGCCCAAACCTATAAACCTGTTACCATGACACACACACTTTACACAGAACAGATAAGCATATCCCTGTTCTATACTTTGTTATTTCTTCAACATATCTCCGGCAATTGCCGTCGGAATACATATACTACCCCTGCAAATTACATTTGGGGTAGTAACGACCGAAACTACTCATTCAGTTCCGTGGATACATACACGTTTTCGAGTCAGGAACAAACTCAAAAAAACAATTTTTCTCCCTTGCTGAAAGAAGGCAGGATGATGAAAAAAGCCCTGTCGGGGCAAGTTAATACAAACATAACCATTTGATTATCTGCAAGTTTAAAGACAGTAACAAATATTACGATTCTAAAAACAATTATTACACATTGATGTGTAACCATGCATCTATTTTTGTTTCGTGGCTAAGCGTATGCCACCTATATTTATTGAAGTTATTTTTAATTTATAATCATGCAAAGAATGTCTAACAAAATGAAAAACATGCGCGCCAGGCTGCTATTCCTGTTCGCAGCGATATCGCTTAGCGTATCGGCGCAAGTGATCACTGTCACCGGAACTGTGACAGACAATACGGGAGAACCGGTTATCGGTGCTTCTGTTGTAGAGAAAGGTAATACCAGTAACGGTACTATTACCGATTTTGATGGTAACTTTTCCCTAAGCCTTCCACAAAATGCAACTCTTGTACTCTCCTATATCGGGATGCGTACACAGGAAGTACCTGTTCAGGGAAAAACCAGAATCGATGTAGTATTACAAGACGATGCGCAGGCATTGGATGAGGTAGTGGTAATCGGATATGGTACTGCCAAACGTAAGGACTTGACAGGTTCGGTTTCCTCTGTGAATGCGGATGCCATTGCTGTTGCTCCGGTTGCATCTGCTATAGAAGCGATTTCCGGTAAACTGGCCGGTGTGCAGATTACCACTACAGAAGGTTCTCCGGATGCTGAGATGAACATCCGTGTACGTGGTGGTGGTTCTATTACAGGTGACAATACACCTCTCTTTATTGTGGATGGCTTCCCTGTGGAATCTATCAGCGACATTCCCCCTACTGACATCGAATCCATCGATGTGTTGAAAGATGCTTCTTCCACAGCCATTTATGGCTCACGCGGTGCCAACGGGGTAGTCATCGTGACAACAAAAAGTGGTAAAGAAGGAAAAATCACTGTAAACTACAATGCCTATTATTCCTGGAAACAAATGGCTAAGCAGCTGAACACCCTTAATGTGAAGGATTATGTCAAATGGCAATATGAACTGGCCATGTTAAACGGTAGTAATCCCGATAGTAAGAATCCATCTGCCTATACCAAATATTTTGGCAATTATCAGGATATGGATATGTACGATGATATCAAAGCAATAAACTGGCAGGATCAAGTATTTGGACGTACAGGACACACCTTCAATCATAACTTAAGCATTACTGGAGGTACCGACAAGACCAAGTATTCATTCAGCTACTCTCATAACGATGATAAAGCGATCATGCAGATGTCTAATTTCAAGCGTGATAACCTTAACTTCAAATTGAGCAATAAGCCTACTAAAAATGTCACCATTGATCTCTCAGCCAGATATTCCAGTACTACCATCAACGGTGGTGGTGCCCAGGAATCCAAAACAGAGGTCTCTTCTGCCGACTCACGATTGAAGAACGCCATGATCTTCACGCCGCTGAACTTAGGCAACCTGAACGATGGATATGACCCTGACTCTCAACTTGTTAATCCGTTACAAGGATTGGCGGACAATGACCGCAAACAAAAAAGAGAAAACTTCAATTATAACGGAAGTTTCACCTGGGAGATTATCGATAACCTTCGTTTCAAAACCGACTTTGGCCTGGATCATTACAAAACTTCGGACTCCAGATTTTACGGAAAAACAACCTATCACTCACGTGCCAACGGGGGAAATCAACCATTAGCCACGTTTACAGATAAAGACAGAAAAACATTCCGTAATACAAATACACTCAATTATGATTTCAAGAAATTGTTCAAAAATCAGGATCATAATCTGAATCTATTGGCCGGACAGGAGTACATCAAAATTAAAAGTACAACCAATACCGATGATGTACGCTATTTTCCGGATTTTTTCACATCCAAAGAGGCATTCACCCTTACTACTCAGGGAACCGCCTATTCCATCGACAAGTATTTTAATGAAGATGACATTCTGTTCTCATTCTTCGGACGTCTGAATTATGACTATAAAAGTAAATACTTACTAAGCGCAACTTTCCGTGCAGACGGATCATCAAAATTCTCTGACGATAATCGTTGGGGATATTTCCCATCAGTAGCCGCGGCGTGGCGTATTTCTTCCGAAGCATTCATGGAAAATACGAAAGAATGGCTGGATGATTTAAAACTTCGTGTAAGTTACGGTACAGCCGGTAACAACAACATTCCAACCGGACAAACTACCTCCCTGTATTCTTCCAATACGACAACCTGGGTAAACGATGAGAACAGCTATTGGACTACAGGGAAAACAATGCCCAATCCGGATCTGAAATGGGAAACTACCCAAACCCGTAACGTGGGTCTTGACTATACGCTATGGGGTGGTAAACTCAGCGGTACATTTGAAACTTACTGGAACACAACCAAAGACCTATTGATCGAATTCCCGGTTTCCGGTTCAGGTTACGATACTCAATATCGTAACATGGGTAAAACAGAAAACAAAGGTTTTGAGGCATCTATCAACTGGAATGCGATCAACACAAAAGATTATGGGCTGAGTATCAGCGCAAATATTGGTATCAACAAGAACAAGATCAAATCTTTAGGGATCATGGACGACTTCTATGCTTCCTCCGGTTGGGCTTCCACAGCAGTTGCTGCTGATTATCTGGTAGCAGTAGGCGGTCAGGTGGGTCAGATATATGGGTATGTATCGGATGGACGTTATGAAGTCAGCGACTTTGAACGCTACGATGATTCAACCAACAAATGGATCCTTAAAGAGGGAGTAGTAGACTGCTCCGATGTTATTGGTGCCTCTTACCTTCGTCCGGGAGCCATGAAGCTCAAGAACATAGATGGTAGCGAAGACAACAAAGTGACATCTTCCGACCGTAAAGTGATCGGAAATACCAATCCTAAAAATACCGGTGGGTTCAGTATCAACGGACGTATTAAGCAATTTGACCTGACTGCGAATTTCGTATGGAGTATAGGTAACGATGTATACAACGCAAATAAAATTGAGTATACCACTTCTTACCAATACAAATATCGTAATATGCTGGATATGATGGCTGATGGAAAACGATGGACCAATCTCCGAGCTGATGGTACTATCAGTAACGACGCAGCAGAATTAGCAGAAATGAACCGCAATACCACTATGTGGTCACCCTATTCCAATTATGTACTGACCGATTGGGCAGTTGAAAAGGGGTCTTTCTTAAGATTAAATACGTTGTCTATTGGTTATACCTTACCTAAGGAATTGGTAAATAAAGCGAAACTCCAGAATCTTCGGTTTTACGTTACAGGGTATAACCTGTTCTGCCTCACAAACTATAGTGGATTCGACCCGGAAGTATCCACCCGTACCAAAACTGCCCTGACACCAGGTGTGGATTATTCAGCTTATCCGAAAAGCAGACAATATGTAGTAGGATTGAATTTAACATTCTAAAAAAGTAAAAAATGAACAAGATATTATACAAGCCATTATGGATCTTAGGCCTGTTCGGAGCTCTTCTGGTCACTTCATGTAATGACATTTTCGACACAGAAGCGACATCGGCAATGGATGATCAACAAATCTACTCCACCTACGAATTAGCATATGGAACCATAACTTCCATATACCACTCTTTTGGAGAAACAAATTCATACCGTGGTCGTATCCTGCCCTGGTATGGATTCAATACAGATATTGAATGGTACAACTCCTCTCAGAATGGAAATAGTAAATCACAGATCGCGACTTACGAATTCAGGTCAGACAATGACCAGTTCAATATAGCCGAATCCAGAGACCCCTGGTCAAAACTGTATGAAGCCATAGAGCGTTGCAACTTAGCAATTGTTGGTCTTCGTGAGTATGGCAATCCGGAATCCGATGCAAAGATGGCGCAACTATTGGGAGAAGCCCTCACCCTGCGTGCTATTTTGTATGTTGACCTGATCAATTACTGGGGAGATGTGCCTGCCAGATTTGAGCCGATCACCGCAGAAACCGTGTATATCCCCAGAACAAATAAAGACATTATATACAAACAACTTATTACAGACCTGCAGGAAGCGGCAGATCTGGTGGCATGGCCCAATGAAACAGATATTACCTCTACAGTTGAGCATGTCAACAAAGCTTTTGTAAAAGGTTTGCTTGCCCGTGTATGTTTATATGCATCCGGATATTCTTTGAGAGATAACGGTGAATGCGCTACCAGCGATGATCCTGAATTATCCAAATCCGTACTTTATCCTATCGCTTTACAAGCTTGTAAAGACGTAATGGATTCTGAAACATGTAAACTTGAAAATTCTTTTGCACAGGTTTTCATCAACAATTGTAAAGACATTGTCACCGCAGGTGGAGAATCATTGTGGGAATTCCCTTTTGCTAATGAACCGGCTCGTGGACGCCAAGTATATACGTTTGGAGTAAAACATAACGCCATTGACCAATTTACAGGTGCTGCCGTTGGCGGAGACGTAGGCCCAACCCCACATTTTTTCTATGAATACAGTGTGAATGATACGCGTCGTGATGTGACTTGTGTTCCATACGGATGGTCCAACAGTGCTACTGCCGTACAGGAAATCAGCAAATTGAACACCTGGTACTTTGGCAAATATCGCTTTGAGTGGATGGATCGTTACATGTCTACAGGGACTACTGACGATGGAATTAACAAGCAATACATGCGTTATGCAGATATTATTCTGATGCGTGCGGAAATTGAGAATGAATTGAATGGTGCCAGTGCTGCGGCTCCTTACTTAAGACAAATCCGTCAAAGAGCATTTAATGAAGCAGACTGGAGCACGGAAGTAGACCA
>DALZBD010000167.1:0-7965 GCA_031977515.1 Bacteroides sp.
GGTCTGATCGCCGCGGATCAATCCATCGCACATAAAATTGCCATCCGATGGCTGATCTACCCCCCAATCGCCGCCATACCCCCAATACGGTTTACCGGTTTTTTCATCTTTCATCAGTATCCCATGATCTTTCCATTCCCAGATATACCCGCCTTGCAATTGAGGATATTTGTAGATCGCCTGCCATTGTCCATAGAGGTCTCCAGTAGAGTTGCCCATGGCATGCGCATATTCCGATAGCACGATAGGACGGTCTGCTCCCCGGGCTCCGATCTCTTCGAGCCATGCCGCACTTGGATACTGAGGTACAAACATATCTGTGTTCCACTCCCAGATTGCACGTTCATAATTGACAGGACGATTCATAAGATCTTTATCCAGCTCCTTCAGCATCATATAGGCTGTATAGAAATTATAGCCATTACCAGCTTCATTTCCTAAAGACCAGAGAGTCAGCGAAGGATAATTCTTATTGCGCTGGAACATATTATTGATCCTGTACAAATGATTGTCGAGCCAGTCGGGATTATGTCCTAAGGTACCCAGCTTGTCACCGTCTTTGTGCCCGTAAGAACCCTTGCGCACATCGTCCAGATACCGCGTATAATACATACCGTGTGATTCGATATTTGCTTCGTCGTATACATAAAATCCAAATTCGTCGCACATTTCGTAGAACCTCCTGCCTTGCGGATAATGGGCTAAACGTACAGAGTTTATATTGTGCAATTTCATCAGTTCAAAATCGCGGCGCATTTCTTCCGGTGTGATATAGTGCCCTCCTGTCTGACTGAGCTCATGCACATTTACCCCTTTTATTTTGATGGGCTGCCCATTCACGTAAAATAGCCTGAGCTTTTCTCCGTTCTCTTTTTCGAACTCACTCTCTTTGATCTCTATTTTGCGGAAACCTACATGGAACGGGACCACTTCGTGCCCCCTGTCACTGGTTATTGTCATGATCAGTTTGAAGAGGTTGGGGCTTTCGGAAGTCCAGGTAGCCACATTATTTAATGTAGCTTCAAATGCCACGGTTTGTTTTTCATGGGTCTCTATCCGGATCTGATCCGATCCTGAAGCTACAACCTGTCTTTTTGCATCCAATAATTCATAGGACACGTTTGCGTGTTGAGCAGTTTTTTCATTATTCCCGATATCCAATGCAAGTTTAAATATCCCATTCGTGTAACTTTGATCTAAAGTAGATACTACCCAAAAATCTTTCAGGGCCACTTTGGGTTGAGACCATAGATATACATCGCGCTCTATGCCACTGATACGCAGAAAATCCTGACATTCAAGATAGGAGCCGATAGTCCACCTGAATACTTTGAGTGTGAGTACATTCTTTCCGGGATGTATGTATTTGTTGATATGAAACTCTGCCGGATTCTTTGAATCTTCGCTATAACCGACTTCCTGACCATTGATATACACATATACTCCCGATTTAACTGCTCCCAGATGAAGATAGATGTCCCTGTCTGTCCAATCGACGGGTATTTCCATATCGCGGCGATAGACACCTACCGGGGTTTCCTCAGGCAAAAGCGGAAGAGTAGGATTACGTGGTTTGAACTCATATCCATGATTGGTATAGATAGGTGTTCCGAATCCCTGGATCTCCCAGTTTCCCGGTACTTTGATGTCATTCCAGGAATCGGTACAGGTTTCGGGATCGGTAATATGATCGGGTAACTGGCTGTAGCCTTCAACGAAATAAAACTTCCAGTTACCATTTAATAACTGATAATACTCACTCTTCTCATACATACCGGTCAAAGCATCCGCTTTATTGCTGTATGACATAAATGCAGAACGTGCAGGTTCTTTATTGACCGAATGTACACGCATGTCTCTCCAGTAAGGCAACTCCTCCTGCGCCGGCAGATAAACGCTGGTCAGAAACAAGAGGCAACTAATAAGTAGTTTTTTCATGGTAAATAGTCTATCTGGTTAATCATGAATCGAATTTATTTCATATTCCTGTATCTGACCAATGCTTCCAGGAAGTAATAGTCGGCATATACAAGTGGTTTGTCTATTTCGTTGATATGGGGAATACTGCCCACACTGTGTTTCAGCAGAAAGTTGGCATTGGTACCCGGTTCCGCCCTATATTCAGGAGAGGCCAGCGTATAGAGCATCCTGACCGCACTATCCAGATATTCTCTGTTTTGAGTTATTTCTCCCAGTTCGAATAAAGCCGAACAGGTAATGGCCGCTGCTGATGCATCTTTCAGATCCTCTCCTTTGAACTCTACCGCGTATGATTTACCTTCGGCAGCATACCCTTCGGTGTTCACATCAAAGTCCCAGAGAGGAATAAGATCTTCCGGAAGATGTGCCAGGTACCAATCTGCCATTCGCATGGCTGCATCCAGATAAACCGGATCTTTGGTTTCACGATACATCATGGTATATCCATAAATAGCCCATGCCTGTCCGCGTGCCCAGGTAGAATTGTCACTAAAACCCTGGCAGGTAGCCTGATCTTTCACCGCACCGGTGATTGTATCATAATCCACAACATGATAGCTGCTATAGTCTTCCCTAAAGTGATTTTTGAGAGTTGTATTGGCATGTGTTACAGCAATATCTTTAAACCTTTCATCTCCCGACAACTTAGTTCCGTCAAACAACATTTCCAGATTCATCATGTTGTCTATGATAACAGGATAAAACCACTCCACCGTATCGTTCCAGGCTTTCCGGTAGTTCCACGATTTGATCGTTTTTGTATTTTCGCTGAAGCGGGACGCCAGGGAAGCAGAACTCTGGATCAATATGTCTTTGTATTCCGGTCTGGGGGATAGTCTATTTGCGTTGCCATAGCTGCAATACATCATAAAGCCCAGATCGTGGTGCCCGGTAAATGTTTTGAGAGGTTCCAGACTGTGTGTCCATTCTTCGGCATGGTGACGCCACAGCGTATCGCCGGTTAGTTCATAAAGATACCAAAGTGAACCCGGAAAGAAGCCCGGTGTCCAGTCTTTCATATGAGTGGTTACTAACCGGCCTTCATCATCCATGGTACGCGGATAATTAGTTCCTGTAGGTTTTCCTACATTTTCCAGCATCAAAGATGTCTGGCGAACAGAAAAGTCTATATTTTCATTTATAAATGCCTCTTTCCTGTCTTCCTTTCTTTCACAAGACATAGAAATACCTGCTACTAATATAAAAATACAGATACATTTTAATTTATTCATCATACTATCAATTTTATGGTTAGATCATTCTGTCAACAGTGCAAATATAGGATGGAGGCCAACGCCGGATAGGACAATTTTATACTTAAAACAGGGTCTTTTCGTTTATATCAATGCCTTTCACTATCTGTAAATCAAGGTCATTCCTCAATAGTGTAGCAAACGGATGCTCCTGCATAGGGATCGGGGGCAACCGGCAGCTTACATGCTATTTCCTGCACATGACCCGAAGACCGTCTTTCCAGCTTTATCCTGATATCCGGCTCCATACGCGACGGATCAGCCAAATGAATTTTCATTTCCGCTGCCGGAGTATACTCCAGTAGAATGGTGCATGGCTTATCCACCGTTATTGTATATGTATCGTCTGAGAACGTGCCCGCATGGTGAAAAACAATCCCGCAGATATTTAATCCGCGGTGGGCTACCGCCTGAATGGAATCGGTGTTAGATACTATGAAAACATCATCGGGAGCGTATCTCTTCCATTCGCTTATCGTACCTTTATTCGGTACAACGAAGTAAGCATACGTTGCGTTTCCGGGTGAGATCCCATGATCAAACCATAGTTTGAATACCTCTTTTTGTACCGTGTCGCCTGCCGAAGAGGTATTTATCGATTTCCATGTACCTTCCTGCATTTGATTACTTATATATATATTCCCTTTTTCAGGGAAATAGTATCCTACTCCATCGTGTAGCACCGCAGACAGGGTATTGTCTGATCGTAACACTCCGTTCACTATCCTTTCCTGCCCGTCTACACAGGCAATAACGTCACCTTTGAGCAAACACTGATTCACCGTTGTATTGATAGGTTGAGGAACTGTCGAGGAGATGCCTGCACCCAGACACACTACCTCTTCATCGAAAAAGAACCATGCTTTTCGGGCAGATGTATGGATACCAAAGTCAGGATCATCCAGAAAATAGGTCGATACTCCGTAAGTGCCATTGGATACACCGCCTGCAAATCTGCTTACTCCCGGATGCTGCCACGGCAGTGGCAGTGGAATGTCTTCGACAACAGGATTTGTAACTCCGGGTAACCTCGCCCAATCCCATACCGGGAAAATACCTTCATATTCATCTCCCCGCACCGACAGATTGGTGGCTCCATCGGTCAGGAAGTACCCCTTCATGTTTTCGCCATTTCCATTCTCATTTCTGGATGTATGTATGGAAGCCATCCTTACATCAAATGTATATGCCGGCCGCCGGTGCAGTGTGTAATCCGAACGCCAGAAGTGGGTATGCCGGGCCTGAATGCCGTAGTCCGGACTTACTTCTCCTTTCAATCTGCAGGCTGCCATTTCATACTCCTGTTTATTTGCCGGGTCGAGTATCATCATCTGCTGCATTAGACCAGCCGCGGTAGCATTGTTCAGTGCATGTTTCCGGCTCAATCCTCTTCCCATTACATTGTATAGAAAATAGGGTCCTCTTGTAACGGGAATATAGGAGTTGCGCACAAAACGACTCAGGAGTTCCAGCTTTTCTCCGGGCAATGCATAAGGCGTATCTGCCAGATACAAAGCCAGTCTGGCAATGCCACCAATAAGGACATCTCCATACCCTCCTATATACAATTGTGGTCCATGTTGCTGATAGGAAAGATCGTGCTGTAATCCCTCGCCCGTTGTCAACACCAAAGGGGCAAAGGCTTGTTCCACGCCAAAAGATAAGATAGTATCGTCCTGAAGCAAACATCCTCTGTATATCCAGTGAGTAGCTATATCCAGTTTGTTGGCCGCGGTTCCGGCCGATCCCGACTGGTCGGGTCTTCCTCCTGTTTTCTCCATGCGTTCAATGAGCTGATGCTCCAACCGGGCAGGCAATCTTTGTAGTCCCGTACGCATAAGGATCAGGATAATCCCTATACGTTGAGGCACTGCGATCTGCTGCATATACCAGTTTGTACTTGTGGGAGCAGTATCGTACCAGTATCGGAGCATCTTTTCAATGGCATTATATACGGTGGCATCTCCAAAATACTTACTGTCCTTCATCGTATAGCCCAACACCAGGACCTTTAATCTATCCAGATGCTTCAGGGGTTCCCAGTTGGTCTGATGCCTGTTCGTATAGTCTATAGTAAGAAATGCCCCATCTTCCTGTAGTTGCGCGATATAGTTTTCAGTTTCCTGTTCTACAGATTCAATATCTGCAGTTTTATGAGACGCCTGAATTCTTTCCATGATCCGTTCCATACAATGCGACGAACCGGCCTCGGCGGAGAATAAGAAAATGGATAAAAGAACGGATAGGACTATAATACGCCGATAAAGAGAGTGAGCCGGATGTTCGGATATGGAAGCAATGATCTTCATGTTGTACAAAATATGTAAAGGTTAAAAGGATTATCATAATAGTTATACAAAAGTGTGAATTATTGAGAAACCTTCATGCTCTTTTTGTCCCTGTTAGGGGGTAATATTGTACTTACGGACATATATACTCATTATTATTCAGGAAATGAGAAGCAGTATTTGGAATTAATGCGTAATTTAGTCTCTCTAAATCTTATGTTATGCTGAATCACATGATACGACACCTGCTATTTTTCGTTTTTTTGCTCTGTTCTTCACTTACCTATTCCAGCGGAACATATTTTAATCATCTGGGCAATAAGGATGGATTGTCCCAGATCAATGTGATGTCGATCTATCAGGACGAAACAGGGGCGATGTGGTTTGGAACCGCCGAAGGTATTTGCAGGTACAACGGAAAGGAAACCGAAACATTCAGTTCGTTAAAGAACGATGATGGTCTTACACAAAATAATATCTATGCGATCTGTGGAAATAACAAAGGCAGCATATATATAAAAGCCGATTTTGATCTTATTCGCTACGATATAAAAGAAGAAAAGTTCCACCTCATAAAAGAGGGGGATGTGAGAGCGATCTCGTACCAGAACGATATCCTTTGGTTTGCCGCACATTCGGGAATATTTCAGTATGACGATCAGGAAATAAAAGAATATTGTCCGATAGGCACTGAGATAGGTAAGGTTTCTTCCTTACTCATTGCAGCAAACAACGATTTATGGATCGGTTCCGAAAAGGGGCTGACCATAGTGCCTCAGGGTAACGTGGCAAAGGCAAGACCCGTGTTAAAAGACATGAGTATATACACGTTATACAAAGACAGCAAAGAAAATGTATGGGTGGGAAGCTCAACCAATGGAGTATATGTACTGAACAAAGAGGAGCAGATCCTGTCGCACTTTCAGCATAAAGCAGGCCAGAACTCTATATCCAACAACCAAATACGTACCATACTGGAAGACAGTGCAGGTAAAATATGGATAGGTACCTTTTATGGGCTCAACAGCTTTGATACGACTACGCAACACTGGGAGAGTTATGTCCACGATGAAAATATTCCTCACAGCATCAGCCACACCTCGATATTTTCGCTTTACGAGGACACACAAGGCACTTTGTGGGTGGGTACGTACTTCGGAGGAGTCAATTATTTCAATCCATCCACCCATACATTCAGTCTCTATACATCAAACCCCTTCAGCACAAATCATCTGAGCTATCCGTTCGTTGGTAAAATGACGGAAGATGGTCAGGGCAATCTATGGATATGTACGGAAGGAGGAGGTCTGAATTGCCTGAACCTGAAGACCAGACAATTCTCTCACTTTTTCCATAAGGATAATAAGCAGGGATCGGAACTGGGATATAACCTTAAGTCCATCTGGTACAGGGAAGATAAACAACAACTGTATATAGGAGTTCACAATGGAGGACTTCGTATTTTTGACCTGAAAACCAAAACTGATCAGATAAAGGCCCATAACGACCTGGATAAATACCCGATCCCCAACAATGGGATAAGGGATATGCAATATTATGACAACAACCTTATTTTGCTCACAACAACAGGTGTCAGCCGTCTTGATCTGAAGGATGATAGAGTGTATGACTTCAGTACAGATAGCATTATAGAAGGAGCGCTGAAAAAGAGTTTTGTATATTCGTTCTACATCGACAGCCAGGATCGCATGTGGCTTTCCGTATTGGAAGGCATAAGATGTATAAACCTGAAATCAAAAAAGATACAGGATTACAGATACGACCCTGCCGATCCCTACTCAGTGGGAAAATTCCGTGTAACTACCATGTTGGAAACATCTGACGGACAACTTTATTTTGGTACATCAGGCTCCGGAGTATTCAAATATCAGCCCGATACGAACAATTTCAGGCACTATACGCAACAGGACAACGGATTAAGGAGTAATTTCTGTTACCACATTGCAGAAGCTCCATCCGGAAATTTAATTATACTAAGTAACGTTGGAGTTACCATGTTTGATGCGAGAGATACAGAAAAGGTAGTATTCCAATCTTCATCCAACTTTCCATTGACTAATTTTTTTCAGGGTTCCAGTACGTATGTCACACACCAGAATGAGATTTTTATCGGTGGGGTAAATGGGCTGGTCTCTGTATCAGAATCGCAATTAAGTAACTTAGACACAAAGAGGTACAACCTTTATTTTGATAAACTATTTGTCAATAATGAACAAATAACGCCTAACGACGAGACGAAAATACTGAGTCAGACATTATCCGCAAGCAGGGAAATCCGTCTTACATACAACCAGAATAATGTAATGATAAAGTTTGCGACTTCAAACTATCTGAATACAACCGTTCAGAGTTACCAATACAAGCTTGCGGGTTTTGACGACAATTGGAAGGAAACCCACTCCCATACAATAACGTACACGAAT
>DALZBD010000168.1:0-7958 GCA_031977515.1 Bacteroides sp.
TGGTTAAGCGGAGCGTACCCTGGGGTGCGAAGCGCACACCACAGTCAACCTTGAACCAGCGGTCGACGCAGTCAATCGAAGATCGACGCAGTCAACTGAGGCGGTCGACGCAGTCAAAAGGTTTCATAATGACTTTTGACATACCCTCAGATAGAATATAAAAAAAACCATCCCGATGATATCGGGATGGTCTTTCAGTTCAATTATGATAATGTGGAGATATTACATCATTCCACCCATACCTCCCATACCGGGTGCTCCCATAGGCATTTCGGGTTTGTCTTCCTTCTGCTCTACGATCACACACTCTGTAGTCAGGAACATTCCGGCAATAGAAGCGGCATTTTCAAGTGCCACGCGGGTTACCTTAGCAGGGTCTACCACTCCGGCAGCCAGCATATTTTCGTATACGTCGGTACGTGCGTTGTAACCGAAGTCACCCTGGCTTTCACGTACTTTCTGTACCACTACCGCACCTTCTTTACCTGCGTTTGCCACGATCTGACGCAGGGGTTCTTCGATGGCACGTTTGATGATCTCTACACCGGTAGTTTCATCGGCATTGTCACCTTTGAAGTTTTCCAATGCTTCGATGGCACGGATGTAAGTTACACCACCTCCAGGCACGATACCTTCTTCAATCGCAGCACGGGTTGCACAAAGTGCATCGTCTACACGGTCTTTCTTTTCTTTCATTTCTACTTCAGAAGCAGCTCCTACATAGAGAACAGCTACACCACCTGACAACTTGGCCAAACGTTCCTGAAGTTTTTCTTTATCGTAATCCGATTTTGTCGCACCGATCTGAGTCTTGATCTGCTCGCACCGATCTTTGATGGCTTCTTTGTCTCCGGCACCGTTTACGATGGTTGTATTGTCTTTAGAAACAGTTACTTTCTCTGCAGTACCCAGCATTTCGATGGTAGCCTGTTCCAGAGTCAATCCTTTTTCTTCGCTGATCACCACACCACCGGTCAGGATAGCGATATCTTCCAGCATTTCTTTTCTTCTGTCGCCAAAACCCGGAGCTTTCACGGCACAGATCTTCAGCTGAGAACGCAGACGGTTTACTACCAGGGTAGTCAACGCTTCGCTGTCTACATCTTCCGCGATGACCAACAGAGGACGTCCGCTCTGTACGGCAGGTTCGAGGATCGGAAGGAAATCTTTCAGGTTAGAGATTTTCTTGTCGTAGATCAGGATATAAGGATTTTCCATTTCGCACTCCATTTTCTCTGTGTTGGTCACAAAGTAAGGAGAGAGATAGCCACGGTCAAACTGCATACCTTCTACCACTTCGATGTTGGTATCGGTACCTTTGGCCTCTTCAATAGTGATCACACCGTCTTTGGAAACTTTACGCATGGCATCTGCGATCAGTTTACCGATCATCGGATCGTTGTTGGCAGATACAGTAGCTACCTGTTCGATCTTGTCGTAGTTGTCCCCAACCATTTCAGCCTGTTCTGCGATAGACTCCACTACTTTCGCTACGGCTTTGTCGATTCCTCTTTTGAGGTCCATCGGATTGGCACCGGCAGTTACGTTTTTCAGCCCTTCGGCCACAATAGACTGTGCCAGTACAGTAGCTGTGGTAGTACCGTCACCGGCATCGTCACCTGTTTTGGAAGCTACTTCTTTTACAAGCTGTGCCCCTGTATTCTGGAAAGGATCGGCCAGATCAATCTCTTTGGCTACGGTCACACCATCTTTGGTGATCTGAGGAGCACCGAATTTCTTTTCGATAATTACATTACGTCCCTTGGGGCCCAATGTCACTTTTACAGCATTAGCCAATGCGTCTACTCCTTTTTTCAACTGATCGCGTGAATCAATATTGAACAAAATATCTTTTGCCATTTTTCTTTATGCTTTTATATATTATACTATTTGATACAATTAACCCAATACGGCAACAACGTCGCTCTGTCTCATGATGAGGTATTTTCCCCCTTCAAGTTCCAATGCGGTACCGGCGTATTTTCCATAAAGTACAGTATCTCCTACTTTCAATACCATTTCTTCATCTTTGGTACCCTGGCCAACTGCCACAACTTCACCTTTCAAAGGTTTTTCTTTCGCGGTATCCGGGATAATGATACCACCGATTGTTTTTTCTTCTGCGGGTGCAGGAACGATCAGCACTCTGTCTGCTAATGGTTTAATGTTCATAGTTTCAACTTTTTTTATGTTATACATTTCTACTATTTGTATCGATGTCCTGAACGGACGTAAGACTGTATACGAAAAGTATGCCACGTGTATCAAAATGTTTCTTTGTCAGCGTATACTGACAAATTGACGCTCTCTCATTCCGACAGATGTAGCAACAGGGGGGTAAAGATAAAAAAGTTTCCCGACCGGGAGAAGAGAATCAGGTATACTTCCCTCAGATAATCATAAGAAGTGACTTTTCCGGTATGTATCATCCGGAATGGAAAAAGCAGCCGGCAACTGATTATACAACAGAGACGATCTGATAATATTTTTTCTGAAACTCTTTGGTCGCCTGCACAAGAGAAGTCCCGATATAAAGTATAAACAGGATACCCACTGCCAGCATGATCAATCCGATCAGCGCAGATTCTCTTTTTTGTCTGAGTTCTTCGGAAATATTCATTGTTCCTGATTTTATAGATCAAAAATACGGTATGTATATTACAGCCTGTTTTCAGGGATATAACATTCTGTCTACACATATACGGAGTAATGACACAACTTCTTCTTACTCCTCACGAAAGCAAAATAATCTTTCACATACCTGATATGGAATTATACTTATATAACAGTTTTGTATCAAAAATAGTTCGTCTGATCAGGGGCATAAAACAAGAAAAACACGTGTCTTTGTTCCTCATAAAAAAACAGGAGACAAAGGCTGTATCCTCTATCTCCTGCTCTGTTATAAGTAGTCTGATCTTTTATTTCCGTACGGCAGCGATCAGTTCTTCTACAGAGACAAGTGATTGCTCTCCTGTTTCCATATTCTTCAATGTGATCTTACCTGCCTGCATTTCATTTTCCCCGGCCATAGCCACGTATGGAATCTGCTTGTTATTGGCATAAGTCATCTGTTTCTTCATCTTCGCCATATCCGGATATATCTCCGCACAGATACCCGCCTGTCTTACTTTCTGCAGGTAGTCCATAGAATAGGCCATTTCTTTATCCCCAAAATTGATGAAAAGCAGACGGGAAGTATTTACAGCTTCTTTGGGATAAAGATCAAGTTGATTGAGCACATCGAAGATACGGTCTGCTCCAAACGAGATCCCTACACCGGATACTCCCGGCATGCCAAACACACCGGTCAGGTTGTCATAACGTCCGCCACCGGTGATACTACCGATCTGTACATCCAGTGCTTTCACTTCGAAGATGGCTCCGGTATAGTAGTTCAAGCCACGAGCCAGGGTGAGATCCAGTTCCACCGCATTCTGTAGTCCCAGTCCGGAAAGCGTGCTGAAAATAAACTCGCTCTCCTCTACCCCTTTGAGACCGGTCTCACTACCGGCAAGCAGTGTTTTGAGCGTAGAAAGCTTTTCCTCGTCAGAACCCTGTAGCAAAATAATCGGTTGCAAACGGGCAATGGCTTCTTCTGTAATTCCTTTGGACGCAAGTTCTTTGTTTACGTTTTCGAGGCCGATCTTATCCAGTTTGTCTATAGCAACTGTAATGTCCACAATCTTATCAGCTTCTCCAATGATCTCAGCAATACCGCTCAGGATCTTACGGTTGTTGATCTTGATGCATACACGTATGCCGAAACGGGTAAATACAGTGTCAATGATCTGCATCAGTTCTACTTCGTTCAACAAGGAATCACTTCCCACCACATCGGCATCGCACTGATAGAATTCGCGGTAACGTCCTTTCTGAGGACGGTCGGCACGCCATACGGGTTGTATCTGATAGCGTTTGAACGGGAAAGAGATTTCGTCCCGATGCATCACCACATACCGTGCAAAAGGTACGGTCAGGTCATAGCGCAATCCTTTTTCACAGAATTTACTTGCCAGTCTGGCAGCATTGCGGCTCAGCAACTCTTCGTCGGTAATCCCTGAGAAGTAATCTCCGGAATTCTGTATCTTGAAAAGTAGTTTGTCACCTTCTTCGCCGTACTTTCCCATCAGGGTAGTAAGCATCTCCATAGAAGGGGTCTCTATCTGCTGAAAGCCATACAGGTGATATACTTCACGGATGGTATTGAAAATATAATTTCGTTTCGCCATTTCCACCGGCGAAAAATCGCGGGTACCTTTGGGTATACTTGGTTTCGCTGCCATATCATTTGTAATTTTAAGAGCGCAAATTTACTTTAAAATATTGAATTAACAGATAGATAGGTCTGACTTTCGAACATACATAGATACAGTACTTATTATCGTAATCAATGAATGGAAATATAAATAAAAAAATGAGGATTGTCTTTTAAAGACATCCTCATTCATTATACTCACCAAATTACTTAGAGTCTGTTTAAATTTTAGCTAACGCTGACCGTTGGTTCCACAAAAAGTTTGTCATAGGGTTTTCGCTCTTTCTTCAAACTTCTTTTTGTCTGTTTACTCCCTTTTGGCGGCTCAAATAGCCCGCTATTATCGCCTTCAAAAGAAAGTAAAGATAGTGAAAGCTGAATGTAGAGAAATAAACTTATTTGATTTCTATACTGAAGCGCATCCTATCTTCTATAAACAGCCGAAAAATAAGTCTAAATAAAGAAACGAGCAAAATTTGCACAGGCTCTTAATACGTATCAAACAATTTATCGGTTTCTGGACATAAAGATAAATATGTAATAAACCAGTGTAGCCAGTGATCCGAGAGCAGCTACCACATAGGTATAAGCAGCCGAACGCAGGGCGCTTACAGCCTGGGCATGATTTCTGTTATCGGTAATCCCTGAACCATCCAGCCATACCAACGCACGCTTACTGGCATCTATTTCCACCGGAAGGGTAATGAAACTGAAAAGTGTGGTAGCAGCAAATAAGACAATACCTGCTAGCAACAATTGCGGAAAAGACTGCACAAAAATAATCCCTGCCAACAGGATCCAGGTCATCCACTTAGAAGCAAAAGTCACGATCGGGACCAATACGCTACGCATCTTCAGCGGTGCATACGACCGGGCATGCTGCACAGCATGTCCGCATTCATGAGCAGCTACTGCAGCAGCCATGACACTGGCACTGTCGTATACTCCCTGACTCAGGTTGATGGTCTTGTTTTCCGGATTGTAATGATCTGTGAGCGTACCCTGGGTACTCTTTACCTGAACATCATAAATACCATTGTCATTCAGCATTTTGATAGCCACATCCCGCCCGGTCATCCCATTGGCTACCGGTATTTTGGAATATTGCTTAAATTTCGACTGCAAATTTGCCTGTACGGCATAACTGATAACAGCTATTCCTATAAATATGATCCAAATAATTGCCATAATCCTCTATGTTTATGTTTATACTACAAAATAGGATACAAATAGTTTGCCAGATTTAGATAAAAAAAGAGAGGTACTCAGGCACCTCTCTTTTTTTAGGAAGATTTATAAAAACTTTATTTATTCTTCCGTATAGCGTTCGATGGTCTGAGCACGGTCGGGACCCACAGAAACAATGCAGATAGGCACTTCGAGCTGCTCTTCGAGGAAAGAGAGATAGGCATTGAACTCTTCGGGGAATTCATTCTCGTTCTGCATTCTTGTCATATCTGTCTGCCATCCCGGCAATTCTACATATACTGCTTCTACTCCCTCTTCTATGTCATAAGGGAAATAGTTGATCTCTTCCCCGTTGATCCGATAGGAGACACAAGCCTTTATGGTATCGAATGTGTCCAGGACATCACTCTTCATCATGATCAGTTTGGTCACTCCATTGATCATAATAGAGTATTTCAGTGCCACCAGGTCGATCCATCCGCAGCGACGTTTTCTTCCGGTCACTGAACCGAATTCATGACCCAACGTACATATCCGGTCTCCGACCTTGTCAAACAATTCGGTGGGGAAAGGACCCGCTCCCACACGGGTACAATAGGCCTTAAAGATACCATATACCTCACCGATCTTATTGGGAGCCAGTCCCAACCCGGTACATGCACCGGCACAGATGGTATTGGAAGAGGTCACATACGGATAAGAACCGAAGTCAATATCCAGCATGGTACCCTGGGCACCTTCACAAAGCACGCTTTTTTCTTCATTCAGCAGATTATTGATCTCGTGCTCGGTATCCATCAGACAGAATTGCTTGAGATAATTGATCCCTTCGAACCATGCCGGCTCCAGTTCCTGCAGGTCGTACGGATATCCCAGACTTTGGAGGATCATCTCGTGACGTGCTTTTACCTGAGCGTATTTCTGTTCAAAATTATGTAAAGTATCTCCTACGCGCAATCCGTTACGACTGATCTTGTCTGTATAAGTCGGTCCGATGCCTTTACCGGTGGTACCCACTTTGGCATCTCCTTTGGCCATTTCATACGCGGCATCCAGCAGCCGGTGAGTAGGCAGGATCAGATGAGCTTTTTTAGAGATGTGTAATCTTTCTTTCAGATTATGTCCGGCAGCTTCCAGCGCTTCGGCTTCTGCCTTGAAAAGAGCAGGGTCGAGCACTACTCCATTGCCGATAATATTTACTTTATCGCCCTGAAAGATACCCGAGGGAATAGAACGCAACACATATTTCTGGCCGGCAAACTCAAGCGTATGACCCGCGTTGGGTCCGCCCTGGAAACGCGCTACCACATCGTAGCGGGGAGTGAGTACGTCAACGACTTTCCCTTTTCCTTCGTCGCCCCATTGCAATCCTAATAGAACATCTACTTTCATTTTTCTTTCTTATGGTTAATTGATTTTTGTCGTTTGTTCATCCGGTCGCACTTGCCGCACAACCCGTAAATATAGAGTGAGTAATGCGAAAGGTGAAACCGCTTGAGTCTGGTATTCTCAATGGCATTCTGAAGGATCTCGTTCTGAAATTCTTCGACCTTCCCGCATTGTGTACATATCTGATGATGGTGTGTCTCCCGGTTGTAGGAACGCTCGTACTGAGAGGAATGACCGAACTGGTGTTTGATAACCAGTTTGGCATTGATCAGCAGGATGATGGTGTTGTAGAGAGTAGCGCGGCTGACGCGGAAATTCTCCTGATTCATCATCTGCAGATAGAGGGTATCAATATCAAAATGTCCGTCGATGGAATAGATCGTGTCGAGTATGGCGTAGCGTTCGGGTGTCTTCCGATGCCCATTCGCCTGAAGATATTCGGTGAATATCTGCCTTACCGTATTTTTCACGTTCTGGATTTCCATGCTGAAACGTAGTTAGCGCCAACAAAGTTAATCCTTTTTTGCAGAAACCAAGGGATAAAAATAGTTTTTTATATCCCCCCGGCTTCTTCTTTAACTGCGTCATACAAAAGACGTTCTTTTTCGTCTTCGGAGTCTTTCATCTCTTCTACCAGCCGGCATACCTGAAAGGCATGTTCTTCGCTGTGTTGCATGTATCGGGTCAGTGCCCGAAGGGCTGCTGTCTGCACCGGATAACTTCCGGATAATACCGCACAAACCGCCTGATCCAGAAACTCTCCGGCCGCACGTTCGCTCATATCTCCCTTCCGGCCCAGTAGCCGGGTGATGGTGAGAAAGCCGCATACCTGAACATATTCCCGTTCGTCCGCGATCCAGTGAAAAGACTTGGCCGGCGCATATTCCAGGTTGCAAAACAGATTCATACTGGTCAGTTCGGCTATCTCCATGTTCCGGATATCTTCTACCCAGATGTCCGCGATCTCCGGGTAGAAACTCTCCACGGGTTGCAGCATAGCGGCCAGTATCTTGCATTCGCGGATATCCTCTTTCCAGAGAGCCTGTGCCAGTTGATGATCTTTGGAAAATGCCGAAGCGATCTCTTTCAGGCGAGGAAGTTCTACCCCGAAATTGAGTTTATA
>DALZBD010000169.1:0-7957 GCA_031977515.1 Bacteroides sp.
AGGTAATTGTCTCCGTCGCTGTAATACATTTCCGAAGTCGCTTCGTCCCAGATCTGCACACTGGCCGTGATCAGGGTCGCTTTGTTATTGGCTGCTTCTTCCGGAGTCTCCCATCCGCGTCCGCTCACCTCCAGTACATTGAATATGTATTTATGGTTGCGCAGGATCTGTCCGAAAGGGTGACCTTCCAGTCCCGAATTGAAGTCGATCCGGTAATAAGTAGCCCGGGCATCATCGGCATAAATACCACCGACCACCACACACGTTGTACCCCGCAGCTGTTGGCTTTCCTCTGTCACTGCTGTTGCCTCAGGCACATACATCTTATCTATCCACGTATTGCTCCCCTGTACCTCTTTCGAATAGTAATCAGAGCGGAAAGAAGCATCCGCAGGTACGGTAGGGGCTGTCACCCGGAGGGAAGATCCCGAAGCAAACAGATCTGGATCAGGGATAGATGCAATCTTATCATTGGCTCTGAATATATGCAGACTCTCTATGGCAAACGGTCCGGAAATCTCGTCGTTCACCTTATTATATACGTCCACCCGCGCAATGCTGCGGAGCATGGTAGCAGATAATATATTGGTCTGGTCCGTTTGCAACGAACTTACTTTTACTTCACCGAACATCGGCAGTTTTCCAGTGATGGTCTGCGGAGAAAAAGTATCGCTGAGCAACTGACGTATCTCCGATTCACTGCTGAGCGCCATCAGCTGATTGGCTGTAAATGCATCGTTGGCATTGGCTATCAGGATGAGTTTCAACGGTGCATCCGAGTTTTTCAGCTTAGCTGTGAAAGTGGTATATTGGTTGTTGTTGGTATCCTGTGTGATCTGTTCTCCGTCTACCATATAACGAAAGCGGTAATCGGTTCCATTCTGTTCCATCACCAGAACTTTGATGGCAGAGATCGCACACTCATCCGCTTCGCTATTTCGGGTAGCTGCAGGCAGGGAGCTGGAGGGCGTGTGGATACTCAGCGTAACCGTAGCCTCATCTCCCGTAACCACAGGTGAGGAGCCGATCTGGTCGTCTGTACAGGACAGCAACCCCATCGATATACAGATGGTGAGTAGGAATGATTTTAGTATTTTTTCTGGTACATACATAACCCTTTGTTTTTTTCTTTTATATATTACAGAGCCTGACTAAAAACGCGGACAACGTCAGAACAGGCTCTTACCATACTGTCCACTGGTATATTTCGTCCCAGTCGGTCACTCTGGTGACCACTTCGAGATCCCCGCTTTCGCCCAGGATAATCAGTACATTGGTGGTCTTTCCCGACTCGAAATGGATGTAATTCCCATCCGTGTCTTTGAAGGCGACCGCAATTTCCCGGTCATCCGAGCTATCCATCAGATGTATCTGCACACAGGCATCGTCTGTATAGGTACGACCTTTTTCGGCATGGATCATCATATAAGGTTCCGGAGATACGAAATCATTATCCGTACCGAAAATACCTGTTTCCCTTATACTGAATTCTTTTCCCAGCGGGATACCTGTAAAGTCATATCCGTCGTACAGAGGAGATATTTTGAAATAATAGTCTTCCGGATCTTCCCTGTATTCCAATCCTTTGACTGTGATGTGAAGCTTCGCGTTTTTGCGGGCTACATCCACGATTTCGGTCTGTACATCCGTACGTGTGACAACAGGATCGAATTTAAATTCCGTATAACCGAAAAACAGATCTCCCGGACACATATAAAATCCACGGTTGATCGTATTCTCACTCAGATGCAGAGACAGACCGTTGAGATCACTTGTGGTCTCGTTCTCCTCAATTGTCACAAAATTACTCAGATTGCTCCATACCGTTACAAATCCCTCTTCCAGTCCTGTATCCGTAATATCCAGTGCGATCCTGTTTCTGATATCCGCTACCGGGCGTTCGTATCGTTGATAGAGTTCGCCGGCAGAGTCAAACAGATACAGATATACATTGTCAAGTTGCTCTATGGAGGTGATGTCCCCCTTCGTCAGCACATCCCTTACTGTGATCATCAACAACCGTTGCGCATCCTCTGTCGGGGGCACCGGCGGAGGGGTGGGATCGGGACAATTGTCGTTGTCCGAGCCTTTGATACAACCGTTCAATAGCAGTCCTGAAAGCAGGAATAGGTATGTAATAAATTTCAATTTCAAATTCATGATCCGATGTGGATTGATTAAAAGTTTAGATACCATCCTGTCTGAAACAGCCGGCCGGATCATCCAGCCGGCTGTGAATGGGGCTGATTACCAGTTCTCGTTTTGTACGATCTCCAGATCCCAGTCTTCCACAGTGATCTTCACTTCCAGGTCTGCTTCCGTAGGAGGAAGGTCCGGATCATCTGTACCTTCTGCCAGGTTGTTAAGTTCCATGTTGATGCGGTAAGCCTTGTTGCTCTGCACCAGCATACCATCTGTGTTCAGATTGGTAGTCTGTTCAAAGTTGATACGGATCGGGTAATACTGTGGATCTCCGTCATAGTCACCTTCGAGAGTCAGCAATGTACAATGTTCACTGCTCTGGTTGGGAAGTACATAGAAGAAGTTACCCATAGTCATTGTTGCTCCGGCCGTCAACGTAGGATTGAATGTATCACGCAGGTAATCTTTGATAGAAGAGTTGTAGCTACCCGATACACCACCGTAGGTCTGAGTCTCGTCAGTCAGCGGATTGCCCAGAATATCTGTTTTTGCCACCGCCCTCTGGATAGAAACTCCTTTGAGCTGGAACTGGTTGATGTCATAAGAATCGGCAGGATTTACAATCACATTACCCAGGGTCACCTTAGCCACCAGACGTCTCAGTGATATGGATACACTGGTCATACTGCTTGATGATAAAGCTACGCTGGAAAGAGTTTCACCAAACATCACCAGACCGTTGGTCTGAGCCAGTGCCGGAGTCTGTGTGTCCAGGTCAATGGCGCTGGCCATTTCCGTGAATTTGGAATACTCTTCCCCGTCACTGAAAGTAGGGAAGCCGACCGGGAGGTTGGCTGCTACAACGATCTTCTTTTTAAAACCGGTAGACAGACCTGTGATCACCGTACTGGTGGCACTGCCCGAAACATCTACCGCTGTTTCCAGCGTTTCAGTATCCGCATTGAATACATACACAGTGAATTTCTTAACAGCTTGCTCGTAACTCAGGTCGGTGGTTGCAGCAGCTCTCGATACGTAATCGGCAGAGGATTCTCCGGTAAGGATAATTTTCAGAGATCCCGCTTCTCCTTCCGGAGGAGTAGGAGAGTCATTGTTTTCATTACAACTGGTTAAAAACAGTGCGGCCGAAGCGCACAAAACAGGAACGAAATACTTAATTTTCATATCATCTCAAGGTTTAAGTTTTACATCTATTATGCTAAAATTAAAAGTATAAAGTAATTTTTATTATTGATAATAGTTTGATATATAGATGGTTGTTGGTAAATATATATGTCTAACAATAATTGTGAGATAAAGTTTTTTTGAAGTAATAAGATTGGAATACAGGAAGTGATAAAAACGAAAAAATACGTTCTAATTTCCTGATAATACAGCCAGGTAAGACAGGTATATGAAATGGAATTGTCAGAAGAATATTATTTTTGAATAATATTGGATTAATAGTTTTGTAATCAATTGGGTATATTATGGGGTATTTCCCGGATATCCGAATAGATAAGAGAAAAAACAGTGAACAGTTTATTTTTCCTTTTATTCTTACATTAAAAAAAGCAGAGAAAATAAGAAATCCGGAGTAAGAATCAGATGAAGTACAAAACAAAGAGTGAATATACCCCCCAATGCTTTGTACACAAGCAGGGATATGTGGCTCAAAGATCACATACTCTTTAAGAGGAATTTCAAATCTTTTAATAGTTATACGCAGAAAAAGCAGCCACAAAAGTGAATTAGAGCGTAGGGGGCGGTATGCTTTTCTTGCCGGAAGAGGAGATATCCATCTGTTTTTCGTAACAAAAGCAGAAGATCCGGTAAGCATCTGTAACGAATAAAGGATATAAAAAAAGTCCCTTACCCTCTGTGACAAGGGCAGGGAACTTTGTTACAGATAAAGGTCTGTTTTATTTTTCCAGACTACGTAGCCACGCAATTTCCTCTGCCCATCTCTCTTCATCCGGAGTTTCCAGAATAATCGGCATGTTATTGAACCGGCAGTCGTTCATGAAACGTTCGAAAAAGCCCTCGCCAATAAAACCTTTGCCCAGGACTTCGTGGCGGTCGATACGGGTTCCCAGCGCTTTCTTAGTATCGTTGAGGTGGATGCCCCGGAGGTACGAAAACCCTATTTCCCGGTCGAAATCGTCAAAGACTCTGTCATAGTCATCCACGATATCGTATCCGGCTGTGAAAGTATGACACGTATCCAGGCAGACTCCTACACGGCTTTTATCTTCTATACGATCAATGATATACCGCAGGTCAGAGAATTTGTTCCCCAGATTGCTACCCTGTCCGGCTGTATTCTCGATGACAGCAGTTACCCCCTGCGTACGTGCCAGTGCCAGATTGATACTCTCTGCTATCCGGTCCAGTGATTCTTCGGGAGATATCTTATTGAGATGGCTGCCCGGATGGAAATTCAATAATTGAAGTCCCAGTTGTTCACAGCGTTGCATTTCGTCGAAAAAAGCTTCCCGGCTTTTGGTCAGTCCCTCTTCCTCCGGATGTCCCAGATTGATCAGGTAACCATCATGCGGCAGGATATACTCTGGCAGAAAGCCATATTTCTCACAATTCTCCTTGAAGAGTGCGATACTCTTTTCCGGTAATGGTTTACTTGTCCATTGACGTTGATTGCGGGTGAACAGGGCAAATGCATTTGCTCCTATTTTGTGTGCATTGACCGGGGCATATTCCACGCCACCGGAAGCACTCACATGTGCTCCTATGTATTTCATCATCTCTGTGTTTTGGTACATGAATATGGATAGTCGTCTGAGGCTTACCTATCCTTACTTATCTCTCCGGAAAGATCTGTCTGCAAAGCAACATACATTCTCATTGATGCCCCGGACTCCTTATACAAAGATAAACCTTTTCTTTGAAACGAACACGTTTTCTGTAAATATCCCAAAGAGTGTATCGTTGCACAGAGACGGTGAAATGTATGGAAAAGTATATTTTTGATAAAGAAAGACGCAGAAAACAATACATTATGTAACTGAAGTGCAACCAATGTTATTATCTTTGCAAATAGATGTAAAATAAAACTGTTGCGTATATATGGAATGGCTGGAGTATTTTTTCAGTGAATTGAGCGGCTACTTGTGGGGATGGCCCATGATCATCTTATTATTAGGTACACATGTCTATCTTACTTTCCTGCTGCGGGTTCCTCAACGGAAGCTATTCACCGGAATTCGTCTTTCTGTGGTGCGTGACGATGATTCCAAAGGAGATGTAAGCCAGTTTGGTGCTTTGGCCACGGCACTGGCCGGAACAATCGGTACGGGAAATATTGTAGGGGTTGCCACTGCCATTGCGTTGGGAGGACCGGGAGCTGTATTCTGGTGTTGGTTGACAGGTGTATTCGGTATTGCCACCAAATACTCCGAGGGGCTGCTGGCTGTGAAGTACCGGGTACAGACATCCAATGGCGAGATGTTGGGAGGCCCGATGTATGCACTCGAGAAAGGATTGAACATGAAATGGATGGCTGTCCTGTTTTGCATCTTTACAGGTTTTGCTTCTCTGGGATTGGGCAATACGGTTCAGGCAAACTCGATCACTTTGATGCTCAACGAGAGCTGGGGTATCTCTCCCTTTGTTTCCGGAGCCTTTATCTCTGTATGTCTGGCTCTGGTTGTTGTATTTGGGGTAAAAGGTATCGCCCGTGTATGTACCACGCTGGTACCTTTGATGGCTGTATTGTATGTAATAGGATGTATCATTATCCTGTGGATCAATGGTGGCTATGTATGGGAGGCAATCGTACTCATTGTGCAATCTGCCTTTGGTGGGAAAGCCGTGGTCGGAGGCTTCACCGGGGGAGCCGTATTGATGGCTGCACGGTATGGAATTGCCCGCGGACTTTTCTCCAACGAATCCGGATTGGGTTCGGCACCTATTGTAGCCGCGGCAGCCCGGACGAAAAATCCGGTGCGGCAAGCTATCATATCCTCTACGGGAACGTTCTGGGATACGGTGGTTATCTGTGCGCTTACAGGAATTGTGTTGGTCAGCAGTGTGTTGGCTCATCCCGATATAGATTATACACAGGGCGGGGCACTCACCAAAGCCGCTTTCGATAAGATACCGATGGTGGGACCCATTATCCTGTCGGTCGGGATAGTCACTTTTGCTTTTACTACTATATTAGGATGGTCGTATTACGGAGAAAAAGCCATTGAATATCTGGGCGGGAAACGTTGGATCATCGTCTACAGGATATTCTTCATTGTTATTTCTTACCTGGGTGCGATCATGAATATGGCATTGGTATGGAACATTGCCGACTGTATGAATGCGTTGATGGCCATACCCAATCTTTTGTCCTTATTATTACTATCCGGAGTGCTGGTGCGTGAGACCAATAAATACCTGTGGAGTGGAAATATCGATCAGATAGCTGAAGAGGAGCCGGAGTCGGAATAAATATTTGTGTTCATGTCTTCAAATGTATCAGAATGAAACAATTGACAGGTACGGAAAAGGAGAGGAAAAAAGCCCGAATACTTGCCGGATCAGAAAATAAATCCTATCTTTGCGCCCGATTTAGAGTCTGTTTGATTTATTTTATTCAGGCTCTTATATATCAATATAATGTCTTATTTAATTAAAGCGTTTTAAAACAATTATTTATTAATGGAAAACTTAAAGAACATTGCTCCTGTTGAGGACTTCAACTGGGATGCGTATGAAAACGGCGAACAAATCATTGACGCCAGCCACGAAGACCTTGAGAAGGCGTATGACAGCACTTTGAACAAAGTGAACGACCGCGAGGTAGTAGATGGTACTGTAATCGGAATGAACAAACGCGAAGTTGTTGTGAACATCGGTTACAAATCAGACGGTATCATTCCTTTGAATGAATTCCGTTACAACCCTGAACTGGCAGTGGGTGATACTGTAGAAGTATACATCGAAAACCAGGAAGACAAAAAAGGACAGTTGGTACTGTCGCACAGAAAAGCCCGTGCTTCCCGTTCCTGGGATCGCGTGAACGCTGCTCTGGAAAATGAAGAAATTATCAAGGGATATATCAAGTGTCGTACCAAGGGTGGTATGATCGTTGACGTATTCGGAATCGAGGCTTTCCTCCCCGGATCACAGATCGACGTGAAGCCTATCCGCGATTACGATGTATTCGTTGGAAAGACAATGGAATTCAAAGTGGTTAAGATCAACCAGGAATTCAAAAACGTGGTTGTTTCGCACAAAGCTCTTATCGAAGCTGAACTGGAACAACAGAAGAAAGAGATCATCAGCAAACTTGAAAAAGGACAGGTTCTCGAAGGAACTGTTAAGAATATTACCTCTTACGGGGTATTCATCGACCTGGGTGGCGTAGATGGTCTGATCCACATTACAGACCTTTCCTGGGGCCGCGTAAGCGATCCGAAAGAAGTGGTGGAACTGGATCAGAAACTCAACGTGGTTATCCTTGACTTCGATGATGAGAAAAAACGTATCGCTCTGGGTCTGAAACAGCTGACTCCTCATCCATGGGATGCACTGAGTGCAGAACTGAAAGTGGGTGACAAAGTACAGGGTAAAGTGGTTGTTATGGCCGACTATGGTGCATTCATCGAAATTGCTCCGGGTGTAGAAGGTCTGATCCACGTATCTGAAATGTCATGGACGCAGCACCTGCGCAGCGCTCAGGACTTCATGAAAGTAGGCGACGAAATCGAAGCTGTTATCCTGACACTGGATCGTGACGAACGTAAGATGTCTCTGGGTATCAAACAGCTGAAAGCTGATCCATGGGAAGATATCGAATCTCGTTTCC
>DALZBD010000170.1:0-7919 GCA_031977515.1 Bacteroides sp.
GAGAAAAGGTACACGTCCTTCCACACCCCATGCTGCCAGGCTTTTGTTGGCCCGCAGGCAGTCGTAGAGATAGAGCTTGCTGAGTTTCCGAAGGGTCTCTTCGTGGAAGGCTTCGGCTGTAGGTGCCTTGTGGAAGTAGAGGTATCCGCCAAAGATCTCGTCGGCTCCTTCGCCACTGAGCACCATCTTGATACCCATGGATTTGATCACCCGGGCAATCAGGTACATCGGAGTAGAGGCCCGTACGGTGGTCACATCATAGGTCTCGATAAAGTAGATCACATCCCGGATGGCATCCAGCCCTTCCTGCACGGTGTAGTGGATCTCATGATGCACAGTACCGATGTAGTCGGCCACCTCTTTTGCTTTGCACAGATCGGGAGCATCTTTCAGACCAATGGCAAACGAGTGTAGTTGCGGCCACCAGGCATCGCAGGCTCCGTCCGTCTCTACCCGCTTGGCAGCATACTTCTTGGCGATGGCGGAGATCACACTGCTGTCGAGTCCGCCACTGAGCAGTACACCGTAGGGTACATCACTCATCAGTTGGCGTTGCACGGATTGTTCCAGTGCTTCTTTTACGTCCAATGTTTTGGCGTCGTTGTCTTTGACGGCAGCGTAGTCCATCCAGTCGCGTTTGTACCAGCGTTTCATCTCTCCTTCTTCACTCCAGTAGTAGTGGCCCGGCAGAAAAGGTTCGTAGCTTTCGCAGAAGCCTTCGAGAGCCTTGAGTTCACTGCCCACATAGATCTTGCCGTCGCTGTCTTTTCCAATATAGAGAGGGATTACCCCGATAGGGTCACGGGCGATCAGGAACTGGTCTTTTTCTTCGTCGTACAGAGCGAAGGCAAAAATACCACTGATGTCCTCTAAGAAGTCAATTCCTTTTTCCCGGTAGAGGGTCAGGATCACTTCACAGTCCGATCCGGTCTGAAAATCGTACTTTCCGGCATACTGTGCCCGGATGTCCCGGTGGTTGTAGATCTCTCCGTTCACGGCCAGTATCTGTTTACGATCCGGAGAGAAGAGAGGTTGCCCGCCACTCTCCGGATCTACAATAGAGAGGCGTTCGTGTGCCAGGATGGCAGTATCACCTACATAAATACCGCTCCAGTCCGGGCCGCGGTGACGAATTTTCTGCGCCATTTTCAGCGCCTTCTGCCGGAGCTCTTTCGATTGCTCCTTTATCTTGAATATACCTACGATTCCACACATAATTCTTTTTCTTTTGGAGGTTTATAATATAGTTTCGGTTTCAATTTGATTTATCTGAATTGAATGTATATCGTTAAAGATAGGTGGATACAATGTATCTTTTGTTTTAGAGTATCCTTTCTATCAGGGTCGTTTTACATCAAAGCATATTTTATATCAAAGCATATTTTACATCAGAAATGATATTTATTTTTGATTTCCGATCTATCTGTAGCCCTGTAAGGGTGTTACAACTTAGCCCAGGGTTAGTGCAGTGAAACCGTAGCGGTAGCGAAGGTGTAACAAACGCCACCCTGGGGGTAAATAAGATTTGGGGCAGTTAGTGCTGTAAGTACGACACAGATTACCTGGCGCCACTTCCTTTGTGTCGTACCTACGGCACTAACTTTTTCCCACATTATTTTAACCCAGGGTGGCGCTCGCTCCGTTACTCTTCGCTCACTTACCCTGGGCTAAGTTGTAACGCCCCTACAGGGCTACAGATAGTTTTGTTTTCATCTTCCTACAGATACTTTCATCATTCCTCTATCTAAGTTGTAACGCTCCTACAAGGCTACAGATAGATTTATTTTCATCTTATCCATAGATACTTTCATCATTCCTCTATCTACATCTTGTATATATACTCCCTGATTAGCAGCACGATAAATACCTGTCTATCTCCGCCGCCGCCTTGCGTCCGGTGGCCATGGCTTTTACCACCAGGCTGGGACCGAGGACAAAGTCTCCCGCGGTGAACACATTCTCCGGCAACGGGGGAAGTTCCGGTTTCAGGAATCCCATCGCCAGCAGTACCAGATCGGCCGGGATCACCTGTTTCTTTCCCGTAGGCTGCATGGTCATGCGCCCGCCGTCGGTAGCAGGTATCCACTCTACCTCTTCCACTTCTACTCCGGTCACTTTGCCGTTCTTGCCGAGGAAGCGGGTAGAGGCCAGCGACCAGCGACGCGTACATCCCTCTTCGTGGCTGCTGGTGGTTTTGAGCACCACCGGCCATTGCGGCCAGGGAGTTTCCTCGTTGTGTCCTTCGGGCGGCTGGGGCATGATCTCGATTTGTGTGATGCTGGCCGCACCGTGGCGTACGCTGGTTCCGATACAGTCCGAGCCCGTATCTCCGCCGCCGATCACCAGTACCTTTTTGCCTTTGGCAGAGATCACTGTATCTTTTCCGAACGTTTGGCCTTCGATGATCCGGTTTTGCTGAGCCAGCAGTTCCAGTGCAAAATGTATTCCTTTCAGGTCACGTCCTTCGATGGGAAGATCACGTGGCGTTTCTGCACCCATACACAGGCAATACGCGTCGAATCCCTCCGGGAGCTTGTTCAGATCCACTTCCGTATGCATCCGGAATCCGATGCCCTCTGCCTCCAGCAGTTGCATCCTGCGGTCTATCAGGCTCTTTTCCAGCTTGAAGTTAGGTATGCCGTAGCGCAGCAGCCCCCCCGGAGCCTCTGCTTTGTCAAACACAGTCACCGTATATCCTTTGCGGTTGAGTTGGTTGGCAGCTGCCAGCCCGGCAGGGCCGGCACCGATCACAGCCACCTTCCTGCCGTTGCGGTGCGGCGATACAGTCCTGATATATCCTTCGCGGAAAGCAGCTTCGATAATAGCCACCTCATTCTCCCGGCAGGTAACAGGCTCCTCACAGGAAAGTTTCAGCACACAGCTTTTCTCACACAGCGCCGGACAGATGCGCCCGGTGAATTCCGGAAAGTCGCACGTCTCTGCCAGTATCTCATACGCCTCTTTCCATTTTCCCTTGTAAAGGGCATCCTGCCATTCAGGTTGTTTGTTGCCCAGCGGACAGGCCCAGTGGCAGAAAGGTACTCCACAGTCCATGCAGCGCGATGCCTGCAATTTACGTTCCCGGGTGTTGAGCGTCTGCTCCACCTGGCTGTAGTCCATGATGCGTTCCCGTATGGGCCGGTATCCGGCCTCCTGACGGGGTATATATAAAAATGCTTTCGGATCTCCCATTTTTTTATGCTTTTAGACAAAAGAACAAAAGGACATATAAGAAATTCTTCTAAAGTATGTGACCGATATTCGTCATGTTATATGTGTAGGCCTTATTTGTTCTTTTGTTCTTCTGTCTGAATAATTGAAATCTATTTATTCATTCTTTTGTCTACCGTAAACTCTTTCAATAGTCGCGTTGCATATCCGCGATCTTCTGTTGCAGCTTTTTCATCTGTTCCTCCTGGAGTACCTTTTTGTATTCGATAGGCACTACCTGGATAAACTCTTCCACATAGCGGTTCCACTCGTCGAGCATCGTACGTGCCAGTTTCGATCCCGTATAGAGATAGTGCTGACGGATCAGTTCGTGCAGTTCTTTGCGGTAGCTGGATTCTTCGATCAGCGAGAGCTCCACCATCTCCATGTTGCAGAAATAGTCGAAGTTGCCGTTCTTGTTCCACACATAAGCGACACCGCCACTCATCCCCGCGGCAAAGTTTCGTCCGGTCTCACCCAGTACCACTACCCGTCCGCCCGTCATGTACTCACAACAGTGGTCGCCTGCACCCTCCACCACCGCAATGGCTCCGGAGTTGCGTACGGCAAAGCGTTCGCCCACCCGTCCGTTGATATACACCTCACCGCTGGTAGCACCGTAGAGCAGCGTATTGCCTGCGATGGTATTCTTCTCCGCCTCGAAGTTGCTGCGTACCGGAGGCAGTACCGCGATGCGTCCGCCACTCAGTCCCTTGCCCAGGTAGTCGTTGGCTTCCCCTTCCAGTTTGAAGTGTACGCCCGGTACCAGGAAAGCTCCGAAACTCTGCCCCGCCGAACCTTTGAACTTGATGTGCAGCGTATTTTCCGGCAATCCTTTCTCTCCGTGGCGACTGGCGATGGCTCCCGAGAGCATGGCTCCGCAGGCACGGTCGGTATTGCCGATGGCATACTCCAGCGATACCTCTTTGCCCTGTTCGATAGCATCTTTGGCTGCATGGATCATCTCCACATCCTTCACCGAAGAAATGCCGTGATCCTGATCCATCGTATGAAGGATAGCCGCCGGAGAGTCGATGCGTGTCAGTACTTTGGTAAAATCCAGTAACGTATGTTTCACGTTGTCCGTATCCGGCTTGCGCACGATCAGGTCGGTGCGTCCGATGATGTCGTCCAGTTTTTCCACTCCGATCTCCGCCAGATACTCGCGTACCTCCTCGGCCAGATACGTGAAGAAATTCACCAGATACTCACTGCGTCCGTGGAAGCGTTTGCGCAACTCCTCGTTCTGCGTGGCTACCCCCACCGGGCAGGTATTCATGTGGCACTTGCGCATCATCACACAGCCCAGTACGATCAGGGCAGAGGTGGCAAATCCAAACTCTTCCGCTCCCAGCATGGCCATCAACACAATGTCCCGTCCGGTTTTCAGCTGTCCGTCTACCTGCAGCATCACCTGACCACGCAGTCCATTCAGCACCAGCGTCTGCTGCGTCTCACTCAGGCCCAGTTCCGGAGAGATCCCCGCGTAGCGGATGGAAGAAGCCGGAGAAGCTCCTGTACCCCCTTCCGCTCCCGAGATCACGATCAGGTCCGCTTTTGCTTTGGCTACCCCGGCAGCAATGGTACCCACACCACTTTCCGCTACCAGCTTCACACTGATCTTTGCTTTCGGGTTCACATTTTTCAGGTCGAAGATCAGCTGCGCCAGGTCTTCGATGGAGTAGATATCGTGGTGGGGCGGGGGAGAGATCAGCGAGATGCCCGGGATCGAATGCCGTGTTTTAGCAATCACCTCATCCACCTTGTATCCCGGCAGTTGTCCGCCCTCGCCCGGTTTGGCACCCTGAGCCACCTTGATCTGTATTTCATCCGCATTCACGAGGTATTCGGTGGTGACACCGAAACGTCCCGAAGCCACCTGCTTGATGGCACTGCGCAGGCTGGTACCGTCTGCCTGTGGGGTGAAGCGCGCACTGTCTTCACCACCCTCACCGGTATTGCTGCGTCCGTGTATTTGGTTCATCGCGATAGCCATCGCCTCGTGAGCCTCCTTGCTGATGGAGCCATACGACATGGCTCCGGTGATGAAGCGGCGGAGGATGTTGGCTGCCGGCTCCACCCTATCGATAGAGATCGGGCTGCGTTTGAAGTCGAAGAAATCGCGCAGGAAGATCGGTTTCTCTTTCTCATCCACCAGACGGGTATACTCCTTAAACTTCTTGTAGCTTCCCAGGCGGGTAGCCAGTTGCAGGGTGCTGATGGTTTCCGGATTCCAGGCATGTTGCTCGCCCTCTTTGCGGAAGGCATAGATCCCGTCGTTTTTCAGGTGGCCCTCAGCCCCTGCATTGCCAAAGCCTTCGCTGTGCATCGCCAGCGCATCCCGTGTCACCTCATCGAGTCGGATACCCCCTATGCCGGAGGCCAGACCACCGAAATAAGCCTTGCTCAGTTCTTCACTCAGCCCCACTGCTTCGAAGATCTTCGCTCCGCGGTAGGAGCGTATGGTAGAGATACCCATCTTACTCATGACCTTGAACAGTCCTTTGCAGATAGCTTTGATGTAGTTCTTTTCGGCGGTGGCATAGTCGAGCTGTATGTCACGGTTGGCAACCAGTGTGTCCAGCACCGCAAACGCCATGTACGGATTCAGGGCGCTGGCACCGAAGCCAAGCAACAGGGCAGCGTGCATCACCTCACGGATCTCTCCCGACTCCACGATCAGGGCAGTCTGTACCCGCTTGCCTACCGAGATGAGGTGGTGGTGCACAGCACTCACCGCCAGCAGCGCAGGAATGGCCGCATGGGTTTCCGTCACTTCCCGGTCTGTCAGTACAATGTAGTTGACCCCCTCAGCTACCGACTCTTCTGCCCGTTTGCAGAGGTCGCTCAGTGCCTGTTGCAGTCCTGCACGTCCCTGCGAAGCTTCGAAAGTCATGGGCAGTTTCACCGTATTGAAGCCCTTGTACCGGATGTTGCACAGGATATCCAGCTGGGCGTTGTTCAGGATCGGGTGGTTGAGGCGTACCATCTTGCAATGGCTCTCATTAGGCGTTAGGATGTTCATCCCTACCGCACCGATGTATTCGGTCAGGGACATCACCAGTTCTTCCCGGATGGGGTCGATCGGCGGGTTGGTCACCTGGGCAAACTGCTGGCGGAAGTAGTTGTAGAGCAACTGAGGTTTGTCCGACAGTACCGCCAGCGGTGTATCGTTGCCCATGGAGTGGATCGGCTCCGCACCGGTGGTACTCATCGGCAGGATGATCTTCTCCACATCCTCTTTCGAGTAGCCGAAAGTGCGCAACATCTGCTCGTAATGCTCCACCTTCTGCGATACCTTGCGTCCGGTCTTCAGTTCGTCCAGTTCGATGCGGTTGGCAGCCAGCCAGCTTCTGTAGGGTCTGGCCTCCGCCAGTTGCTGTTTCAGTTCGCCGTCGTAATAAATTTCCCCTTTTTCCGTATCCACCATCAGGATCTTGCCCGGTTGCAGGCGGCCTTTCTCCCGGATGTCCGAAGGTTCGAAATCCATCACACCCACTTCCGAGGCCACGACCATCATGTCGTCTTTGGTGATCAGGTAGCGTGCCGGGCGCAGTCCGTTGCGGTCGAGCATCCCTCCCGCAAACCGTCCGTCGCTGAAGAGCAGAGCCGCCGGGCCGTCCCACGGCTCCATCAGGATGGAGTGGTATTCATAGAAAGCTTTCAGTTCCTCACTGATGGGGTTTTTCTCGTTGAACGATTCCGGTACCAGCATCGCCATGGCATGGGGCAGGCTCATTCCGGACATCACCAGAAATTCCAGTACATTGTCCAGCGAAGCACTGTCGCTCATGCCCGGTTGGATGATCGGTCGTATCTGACGGATGTCTCCCAGGGCTGGCGACGAGAGTACACTCTCCCGTGCCTCCATCCAGCCACGGTTGCCCCGGATGGTGTTGATCTCTCCGTTGTGCGCCAGCAGGCGGAAGGGCTGTGCCAGTCCCCAGGTAGGGAAGGTGTTGGTGCTGAAGCGGGAGTGCACCAGGGCCAGTCCGCTGGTGAAGTAGTTATTGGTCAGGTCGGGATAGTAGTTGCGCAGTTGCAGCGACGACAACATCCCCTTATATATAATATTCTTTGTCGACAGAGAAACAATGTAGAAATCCTCCCGCGTAGCGATCTCCGAAAGGCGTACCCGGTTTTCGATCCGTTTGCGGATGATGTACAGGCGACGTTCCGCTTCGTCCGTCTGGCCGAATCCCGTGATAAATACCTGTTTGATGTCCGGTTCGCTGGCCAGGGCATCCTTTCCGAGGATCTCCGGATGAGTAGGCACATTGCGCAGGTGCATCAGGTTGAGCCCTTCGCGTTCGATCTCTTCGATCATGATGCTCAGCAGCGCCGCCTGATCTTTTTCGTTTTTCGGCAGAAAAAGCAGGCCCGTACCATACGTTCCCTTTTCAGGAACGGGGATACCTTGCAGTAAAATAAACTCGTGAGGGATCTGCAACAGGATACCGGCGCCGTCGCCAGTCTTGTTGTCGGCACCTTCCGCTCCGCGGTGACGCATATTCTCCAGCACTTTCAGTGCCGATTCTACGATGTCGTGCGATTTTCCCCCGTGAATATGGACCAACATCCCCACACCACAGGCGTCGTGTTCGTTGGCCGCACTGTAAAGGCCCACCTCCCTGGGCACGCGCTGATAAGGTAATCTTTCTGATTGGTTGTTAAAAAGTTCCTGTTTTTCCATTCTTTTTGTCTTTATT
>DALZBD010000171.1:0-7919 GCA_031977515.1 Bacteroides sp.
TAGCCTTGAAGAGGCGTTACAACTTAGCCTCCCCGATAAACCGGGACAAGGGCGGTCAGGAAGGTCTGAGGATACGAAGACCGATGCCACCCCAGGTAGATTAAGATCAGTTAATGAAAAGGAGTTCTGTAGGAACGACACAAAAAGTATACAACGAATGAGAATGAAATTCGTTATTAAATAATATATTCATCTATTTATAAAATTATAATTATGGCAACAAAAGAGTATTTTCCTGGAATAGGAAAGATCAAATTCGAAGGTAAAGAAAGTAAAAACCCAATGGCATTCCGCTACTACGATCCTGAAAAAGAGATTAACGGACGGAAGATGAAAGATTGGTTGAAATTTTCTATGGCATGGTGGCACACCTTGTGTGCCGAAGGTGGTGACCCCTTCGGTGGTGGTACCAAAAAGTTCCCCTGGGTAGGAAATGCCGATAAGGTACAGGCTGCCAAAGACAAAATGGATGCCGGTTTCGAATTCATGCAGAAAATCGGTATTGAATATTACTGCTTCCATGATGTAGACCTTTGCGACGAAGCAGATACGATCGAAGAATACGAAGCCAATCTGAAAGAAATCGTTGCGTACGCCAAACAAAAACAACAGGAAACCGGCATCAAACTGCTTTGGGGTACTGCAAACGTGTTCAGTCACGAACGTTACATGAACGGTGCGGCTACAAATCCTGATTTTGATGTGGTAGCCCGCGCTGCGATACAGATCAAAAATGCCATTGACGCGACGATCGAACTGGGTGGTATGAATTATGTATTCTGGGGAGGACGCGAAGGATATATGTCTTTGCTGAATACGGATCAGAAACGCGAAAAAGATCATCTGGCACAGATGCTGACCATTGCCCGCGACTATGCACGTTCCAAGGGATTCACGGGTACTTTCCTGATCGAGCCAAAACCTATGGAACCGACCAAACACCAGTATGATGTAGATACCGAAACGGTGATTGGCTTCCTGAAAGCTCACGGTCTGGAGAAAGACTTCAAGGTAAACATTGAGGTAAATCACGCAACACTGGCGGGTCATACATTCGAGCACGAATTGGCAGTAGCTGTGGACAACGGTATGCTCGGATCTATCGACGCCAACCGGGGTGACTACCAGAACGGATGGGATACAGACCAGTTCCCGATCGACCAGTACGAACTTGTACAGGCCATGATGCAGGTCATCCGCAACGACGGTCTCGGCAACGGTGGTACAAACTTCGACGCGAAAACACGCCGCAACTCTACCGACCTCGAAGATATCTTCATCGCTCATATCGCAGGTATGGACGTAATGGCACGCGCTCTGGAAAATGCTGCTGCATTGCTCAATGAATCTCCATACAAGAAAATGCTGGCAGATCGGTATGCTTCGTTCGACGCAGGCAAAGGAAAAGAATTCGAAGAAGGCAAATTGTCACTCGAAGACCTGGTTGCATACGCCAAAGCAAACGGCGAACCCAAACAAATCAGTGGCAAGCAGGAACTGTATGAAGCCATTCTGAATATGTACTGTTAATGTAGGAAAGAGGGGGTATCAAATATCCCTGTAAAGGATATGTATCGAAGATCTAAAAGTTCAGATACTCCCTCTTTCTTTTTTTAAATAAAATATCATGAATAATACAAACCAAGGTAGTAAACTTTATCTCTATTCCATCACCTCTGTAGCTATCATCGGAGGGCTACTGTTCGGATACGACACAGCGGTGATATCCGGTGCGGAGAAGGCTCTGGAAGAGTTCTTTATGTCGTCTCCGGATTTTGAATACACCAAGACATGGCACGGGATTACAGCCTCCAGCGCACTCATCGGATGTGTAATCGGAGGGGCTATTTCCGGTTTCATGGCCAACCGCCTCGGACGCCGTAATTCTCTGCGTCTGGCTGCTCTTCTCTTTTTTCTCTCTGCTCTGGGTTCGTACAACCCTGAGTTTCTCTTTTTCGAACATGGCAAACCCTCTTACGATCTTCTGATTGCGTTCAATATGTATCGTATATTGGGTGGTATCGGTGTAGGGCTGGCTTCGGCTGTCTGCCCGATGTATATCGCAGAAATTGCCCCCGCCAATATTCGAGGTACACTGGTTTCCTGCAACCAGTTTGCCATCATCTTTGGTATGTTGGTAGTCTACTTTGTCAATTACCTGATCCGCACCAATCTGCCTACTGCGGAAGCGATGGTAGAGATCGGCTGGAGAAGAATGTTCCTGAGCGAAGCCTTCCCTGCGGCCCTGTTTGGTCTACTGCTCTTCTTCGTTCCCAAGACTCCGCGTTACCTGGTACTTTCCGGACATCCCGACACGGCTCTGGAGGTACTTACGCGTATCAATGGTAAAGAACAGGCAGCCTCTATCCTCAGGGACATCAAACAGACAGCGAAAGAAAAAAGCGAAAAGATATTCACCTACGGAGTAGGAGTTATTATTATCGGTATTCTTCTCTCTATCTTCCAACAGGCCGTTGGTATAAACGTAGTTCTCTATTATGCTCCCCGTATTTTTGAAAACATGGGTGCAAGTGGAGACGCCTCTATGGTACAAACGGTAGTGATGGGAGTTGTGAATATTATCTTTACACTCGTAGCTATTTTCACTGTAGACAAGTTTGGACGCAAGCCGCTGCTTATCATCGGTTCTACAGGTATGCTCATCGGTATGGTAGCACTGAGTATCCTCTCTTTCATGGATGTGATCGGATTTGGTGCCCTTATCTTCATCATTATCTATACCGCATCTTTCATGATGAGCTGGGGACCGATCTGCTGGGTACTGATCTCGGAAATATTCCCCAACACCATCCGTGGAAAAGCAGTAGCGATTGCAGTAGCTGCACAGTGGATTGCCAATTTTGTGGTATCCAGTACATTCCCTTCGCTCTCCGAATGGAGTGTAGGTGGAACTTACCTGATCTACGCAGCATTTGCATTGACTTCTGCCATCTTCGTATGGAAATTCGTTCCTGAGACCAAAGGCAAGACTCTCGAAGACATGAGTGCACTTTGGGGCAGGAAAGAATAAGATTTAGTTAGTTTATCAAGTTAGCAAAGAGGTGCCTTATGATAAGGCACCTCTTTTTATGTATATCAATAATTCTCCTTATAATATAAAACTGAAGCAATGATGGGAAAATCTTTCTATGTCAAACTTCATAAAAGCAATATCTAATCTTCTATTTCAGCAAATCTTCCACCCGCTCGAAACGTCCGTCGGTCTCTTCCGGGGTAATTCGTAATAAATACGCCAGCAACGGGTAAATATCTACGTTCACAAATCCTTTCGACTCGTATCCATCCTTGAAATCCGGTCCGCACGCCCGGAAGATCACCTGCATCTCCGGACTCTGTGGCGAATAGCCATGCGCTCCTTTGGAGGTTCTGACCCTGTCTGTAAATTGCCAGCCCGTATCGGGAACAATGACAATGTCCCCGATACGTTCGCTGGTTCCATAACAGAGTTCGGCGGGTATCTCTTCTTTTTTCCATACCTGTATATGTGCCACATCTTTCAGCGCATTATAGATCGAATCACGGAATCCCGGCTTACTGAATACCGAAGTAGGAGCCTGACCATCCACCACCTCACACCATTCCGGATTCAGCAGATTCATATCTACCACACGATCGGGACTGATCTCTGCCATTCCATGATCCGAAGTGATGATCAGATTGACGCGACTGGCAATAGGTAAGGCGTCGATCCTATCTTTTAATATGCCCACCAGGCTATCGAGATACTGAACGACCTCTCCGGTTCCCTTGCTGACAGGCCCTTCCCGATGCCCGACACCGTCGGGCTCTTCCATATACATCATAATCAGTCCCGGACGTTCGGCTTCCGGTTTTTCCAGAAAAGCCAGAGTACGGTCGATTCGTTCTTCATACGATAGCAGGTTGTTGTTATCGTAAAAAAGATACGAGTCCGGATACATTCCTTTGATCTGTATATCCGAACCTACCCAGTAGGTAATACCTGTAGATACGCCCTGTTTCTGCGCCGTGATCCAGATAGGCTCACCCAGGTAATAATCGGGGTTGTTGCGGGTGATGGAATCGCCCATCGAATAACGCATTTGCGTTGCCGGGTCCCAGAAAGAGTTGTTGACAATACCGTGATGGTCGGGTACCAATCCGGTTGCCAGTGTATAGTGATTGGGAAAAGTAGAAGCCGGATAGGAGGGAAGCATGGTTGCTTTTACCCCCTGTCGGGCGATACGATCCAGATGGGGAGTTTCATACATCTCTGCATAATCCCAACGGAAACCATCCAGAGAGACGATAACTGTATAATTTCTTTCGCTCTGTGCAAATAGAAATACACTAAGCAATCCGGCAAAAGCAAGCAACGTAAGTCGTTTGTTCATGATATGTTTGGTTTTTAGATTAGAAGACACAAATTTACCTCTTTCACACAAAAGTTCATGAAAACATACCTTCTTTTTCTATGAGAAAGTTCGCAAACTGCTTTACAGGTAATATTATAATGGGTACAACAATCTGATTATGACTATCCTGTTAAATTTTATATAAAATACACTCACGATAGACAGGATCAATAAGCCCATAGAAAAACTATATGGAGATGAATTTGGGCACGAACATTTGACTATGTAATTTTGTTTTGCTAATAAGCCAACTAAGCAAATTAATAATATTAAAAACAAAAAAAAATTATGCGTTCACTTATAGGAAGAAAAGCTCCTCATTTTGTGGCCACTGCCGTAGCCAACGGACACGAGATCATTCGTGACTTCTCTTTGGAGCAATACATAGGAAAAAAATACGTGGTATTTTTCTTTTATCCCATGGACTTTACATTTGTATGTCCTACAGAACTTCATGCTTTTCAGGCGAAATTGGATGAGTTCGAGAAACGCGACGTAGCTGTGGTAGGCTGCTCAGTAGACTCGGAATATTCACACTTTGCCTGGTTGCAAATGCCTAAAAACGAAGGAGGAATACATGGGGTGAAATACCCGATCGTGGCCGACTTCTCCAAATCTATCGCAGAAAGCTTCGGAGTACTTGCCGGTACATACAAACCCGACGAAACAGGCGAATGGAAATGCGAAGGCGACCCGGTAGCCTATCGCGGACTGTTCCTGATCGACAAAGAAGGAGTGGTACGTCACTGTGTGATCAACGACCTGCCTTTGGGACGTGATGTGGATGAGGCCTTGCGCGTGGTAGATGCTTTGCAGCATTTTGAAGAGTATGGCGAGGTGTGTCCTGCCAACTGGTCACCCGGGAAAGATGCCATGAAAGCCTCCGACAAGGGAGTATCCGACTACCTGAGCAAACATTAAATTTTCTGTAGAGACGCATATTTGCGTCTATAGATTTACATTCCCATATTTGCATCTCACAACAAAGAAACAAATAAAATGTAAACAGCCTCCAATATTACAGAAATCTTAATTTTATATATAAAAAGGTATTTATCGAAGAATAAATGCCTTTTTATTTTTTCTATACAAATAATTTGCTTTTCTTTGCGGTATAAACAATTGATCGTTTCATTTTGCTCTATTTTCTTCTATTTTTCAGTCGAATACAGAACCATCTCAAACCTCTGTTGTTTTATTTATTTACTCATTTTTATTTTTATATTTTATGAACATGTACATTGGTAACCTTAATTACAGAATTAGGGAGACAGATTTGAGACAGGTATTTGAAGAGTATGGAACAGTTGATTCTGTAAAACTGATCAGCGACCGCAATACAGGTCGTTCGAAAGGATTCGCTTTCGTTGAAATGCCTAACAATGATGAAGCTAACACAGTTATCAAAGAACTGAACGGAGCTGAATACGAAGGACGTCAAATGATCGTGAAAGAAGCAATTCCACGCGACTAATCCGGGATATATCGTATAAAACGAAGAGGGACTTTCCAATTGGAAAGTCCCTCTTTCTGTTTAATTAAAGTGAGACATTTTTTAATACGCCTCTGAATTCTATGCCAGGGCACATTATATATTCTTTAAATAGAATAAAAACCATTTTTCAGACATAAGAACAAAAGAACATATATTTCATTTATGAGTCATTCAGAAGCTGTGAATTTCTTTTGTTCCTTATGTTCTTTTGTTTAAAAAGCGCATTATATACTATACAAATATCCGGAAATTGTATGAATATCCTGGATGGATTTACTTTTTCTTCTTAATATTGGGAAGAAAATAGGTAACCAACCCCAGAAGAGGCATATAAGCGCATATCTGGTATACGTATTCGATGCCTTCCACATCAGCAATATTTCCTAACACAGCCGAAGCTACCCCGGCAATACCAAACGCAAGTCCGAAGAAAAGCCCTGAGATGAGTCCCAGTTTCATGGGTAAAAGTTCCTGAGCATATACCAGAATGGCAGAGAAAGCAGAGGAGAGGATCAACCCGATCAGAATACTTAGTACACACGTCCAGAAAAGACTCACGTGTGGCATCAGCAGACTAAACGGTGCTACTCCCAGAATAGACACCCATATTACATATTTACGACCGATCCGGTCACCGATAGGCCCTCCTGCCAGCGTACCTACTGCCGAAGCAAAAAGAAAAGCGAAAAGATAGAATTGGGAAGCCTGAATGGAAACATCAAACTTATGCATGAGGAAAAAGGTATAATAGCTGGTCAGACTCGCTGTATATACATACTTCGAGAAAATAAGTATCAATAGAATAAACAAGGAAAGTACTACCTTATTCATTGGAAGAGGAGAGGGCTGTGCCTGCACCACCTTAGCACCCGCCTGACGCGCTTCTTTGATCTTCCCTTTGTACCAGCGGCAGATCGGAATCATAGCTCCCATAGCCAGAATGGCCAGAATAGAAAAGAATGCAATGTTTTGCTGACCATACGGAGCAATCACCAGAGCCGCCAGCAAAGGCCCCATGGCACCTCCCATATTACCGCCTACCTGAAATACCGATTGTGCCAGACCACGTTTACCTCCCGAAGCCAGCGAAGTGAGTCGGGAAGCTTCCGGATGCAGGATGGAAGATCCCACTCCAACCAGAAATACGGACAGGAAGACCAGATGCAGCGTATGTGCAAAGGCAAGTATCATCAGCCCTGTCAACGTAAAACTCATACCGATCGGCAGGAACCACGGATTGGGACGCTTGTCCAGATAGAAACCCACCACCGGTTGAAACACGGAAGCAGATATCTGATAGACCAGCGTTATCAGTCCGATCTGTGCAAAGCTCAATACCAGTTCCTCTTTCAATAACGGATAAATAGCAGAAATAACCGACTGCAGCGTGTCGTTAAGCATATGTGAAAGGCTGAGAGCGATGAGTATACCAAACATGGTACCGCTCTTTGCCTGAGAAGTACGATCCATAAGTGTTGTTTTTGGGGTGCAAAGATACAATATATTTACGATTGGACAATTTACGATTTACGATTTAAAATAGCATATTATTTATAGTCCTGCAAGCACAGCCATCAGGCTAAGGCCTATAAACAACAATGTGTCATACCGCCGCATATAGGCTGGTAGAGTATTTATCGGTTTAAGAGCTTACCCTATTATAAAATGATAAAAAAGGTTCTGACAAAAAACAAAATGTAAAGAGAGGAATATGGTAGAAAAGAGTAAATATAGAGTTGTCATATTGTTATTTAAAGCCATCAGGAATAGCGTATTTAGGGCAAGAGTACCGGAAGCTTATTTTTAACGCAGGCATTTTAATTACAAGAAATACATTTTGTCATTTTAATCATACCATTACAGAATAAACGATTGTATTACATGTATATTAATGACATATTTACGCAAAGACAACCAGATTACCATCAAATAATTAAACAAAATACATGCATAATTTTTCCCCTTTTAGAAATTTCAGAGACACAAAAAAGTACGGTTTCATCTTAGCCCACTCGTTTGCGGAAGTTAGC
>DALZBD010000172.1:0-7889 GCA_031977515.1 Bacteroides sp.
TCTGCCCTGGGCTATGATATATTGCCTCTCCGAGGCGCTGGCCGGTGGGACAATGCACAGGACAGTGGGATAAAGCCGGGAGTAATTCTTTAACTGAATGACATTGCCCCTATGGGCTGATATGAAAGCAGAACACAATCTTATTGAAAACAGTATAGAATCTATGAATGTACAGAGTCTATTAATGCATAGAATCCGTTAATACATAAAATCTATTAATGCATGGAATTCATTAATACATAGAAACTGTTAATGTATAAACCCCTGTTGATCTATAAACATTCTTATATATAAAATCAGCCATCCAATGAAACGTTACACCTCACACTACCTGCTGTGGTCAGGTATCGGTTATCTGAAACAGTTTGCTGTAGAAATGCAGGATGGATATGTCAGACGTATATTTCCCTGCACGCAGGAAAGAGAATCGGTAGAGTGGCATCCGGGAGTCTTACTTCTTCTACCGGAAGGAATGGATTTCCCCGAAAAAAATCCCGCGTTTTTCATGGCTCCCGTCATCGCTCCGGAACAGTTTGCAGAAACTATACCTGACGATTTCCCTCAAAAACAATGGAAAGCCTTTCTGGTCTATCCTTTTGATTTTACTTCGATGCAGCCTGTCGACGAAACTCAGCACATACCACTGCTGTAGCTACACCTACATTCAGTGATTCGGCAGCCAGCCTGTCTGCCGGATAAGTAGGGATATATATACGACGATTGACTAAAGTGGCAACTTCCGCACCGATACCGTTTCCTTCATTTCCCATAACGATAACACCGGTCGGAGACAACACCTCTCCATACATATTGCCACCATCCAGAAACGTACCGTATACAGGTATATCTTCCAGAGAAGCCAGCCAGGCGGGAAGATCTGTATAATGTACCTTTACACGTGCCAACCCTCCCATGGTAGCCTGTACGGTCTTCGGACTGTATACATCTACGGTAACAGGAGAGCAGAAAATATGCTCGATACCAAACCAGTCGGCCAGCCGGATGATGGTCCCCAGATTACCGGGGTCCTGCACGCCGTCCAGGGCTAGACACAAAGAATCACGTGGTGCCTCCCTGTCTACAGGAAAAACAGGCTGCTCAAAAACAGCCAGTACCGTCTGAGGAGTTTTGAGTAAGCTGGCACGGGAAAGTTCCTCCCGTGAAGCAGTAATGACCTCTTGGGCTCGTGGCAAAACGGGTTGAGATTCCAGCCATTCGGAGGTAGCGACCAACAATTTACAGGGAAAATTTCCCAACAATTCACCTACCAGTTTCGGCCCCTCGGCCAGAAATACCTGTTCCTCTTTGCGGTGTTTCTTCAATTCCAGCGAACGGATATACCGGATCTTGTTTTTACTCAATGACATACAAACGGTTTTAAAGAAGCCATAGACCTGTTTTCCATAGCTTGTCACAAAAGTAGGAAGATATTTTCATTCCACGATGCCCTTCCGTGTGCTTTTACACAGGATATTCTCGCCGGTTAACAAAGATTACAGAAATAATTTTGGACTATCTACTTAAATCTCGTAGATTTGTTTAAAAGTCGTAGATCTACTACAAATTCGTAATAACAAAGAAACAGATTGCAAATTCAATACATTATATAAAGATATGGAAAGATTAACTCAACAGGAAGAAGAAATTATGCTGTATTTCTGGAAACTGGGTCCCAGTTTTATCCGGGAAGTAGTGAACGAAATGTCCGAACCACGGCCACCTTATACAAGTGTAGCCTCTGTGGTACGCAATCTGGAAAAGAAAAACTACCTTTCTCCTTTCAAACTCGGAAACTCTATCCAGTATCATCCACAGATAGAAGAGAGTGATTACAAACGTCATTTCCTCGGAGGAGTAGTAAAGAACTACTTTACCGGATCCTACAAAGAGATGGTCTCCTTCTTTGTGAAAGACCGCAAACTGACAAAGAAGGAGTTGCAGGAGCTCATGGAAATTATAGACAGCGAAGAATCATAAAACCGGAGGAAGATCATGCATACTTTTTTATTTTATCTATTGAAAGCGAATATCATACTGATGATACTCATTCTTTTCTACAAGCTGTTCTTTACGCGGGACACCTTTTTCAGACTCCGACGCTTTGCGCTGGTAATGTGTTATGTGATCGCGTTTACAGTGCCGTTGATGCATTTGCCCGCAAATCTATTTTTCTTCCAGCAGGAAATACCCAATCTGACGGTCATGTATGAAAGAATATGGACAGAGACATCGGAGATCGTCACCAACGATGCACTACTTACCATAGCGCAATCTTCCATACCCGTCTGGATGCAGGTTTTGTTTGTTATCTATCTGACAGGTATTCTCATACTCCTATACCGTACCTGTATGGAACTACGTCATACACTTATCGTGCAACGAAAAAGCAGAAAAACCTACATACAGGGAAATCCTGTATGGGTGAACCCGGAGATCCGATCTCCTTTTTCCTTTCTCGGATCTATCTATATAGGAGAAGATCTGAAAAACCAACAAGAGCTTTCGGAAGTGATTGTGCACGAACAGACACACGTCAGACAGCTCCATTCCATAGACATGCTTCTGGCACAGGTCGTTATTATCCTGTGTTGGTTCAATCCGGCAGCCTGGCTGATACGCAGGGAGATACGCATCAATCACGAATATGAGGCAGATGATGCCGTCATGCGTGCCGGATTCAATAAAAAGAGCTACCAGTATCATCTCATCGGAATGGAGTATACACCTATGGCTGCAGCAAATTTATATAATAATTTTAGTGTTTTACCTTTAAAAAACAGATTGAAAATGATGAACAAGAAACGAACCAGGAATATCCTGAAAGGCAAATACCTCATGTTCCTGCCTATGGCCGTTCTATTGATGTCTTTCAGCAATTACAAACAATATGCGGAAGAAAACGCATGGGTGGTAGAAAGTGAAACCGTAACCTCCTCAGAAATTGTGACTTCCCTGCAGGATCCGCAGGAGAAAGTGTACGATGTAGTGGAGGCTATGCCAAACTTTCCCGGTGGAGTGGATGCCTTGATGAGATTCCTCGCCGACAATATCAAATATCCGGAAGCAGCAGCGAAAGACAACATACAAGGGAGAGTCATTGTTACCTTTGTGGTTGGAAAAGACGGAAAAATACGAGGTGCACATGTAGCCAGAGGCGTAAATGAATTATTGGATCAGGAAGCCCTGCGTGTTGTCAACGCCATGCCAGCCTGGACTCCGGGGAAAGAGAAAGGAGAAATTGTAGCTGTACGTTATACGCTACCTGTTATGTTCAAATTATAGAAAGACAATACCAATTAAAAAGCCTGTAACCGGAGAATCGGATACAGGCTTTTTAAATTTCCGCATGCGGAAATAATAGAGTATATTTGCAAATGAATAACAACTCTTTCAGAAAGATTGAACCCGTGAAAGTAGCTGTGTAAAATTGAAACAATCTCTTATATCTTACATGAGAACAGGTCTGTCTTTTCTTTTTTGTATACTGTTTCTGGCGTTGCTGGCATCCTGTTCCGCCACCCGGTATGTGCCCGAAGGATCGTACCTGTTGGAGGAGGTAAAGATACAGACCGACCGTAAAGAGATAAAACCTTCCGAACTGGCACTGTATCTCCGGCAAAATCCCAATTCGAAGTGGTTCAGTCTGTTCAAAACCCAACTATATATATACAACCTGTCCGGTCAGGATTCTACCAAATGGGTCAACCGTACCCTACGTCGCATGGGAGATGCTCCTGTCATCTACATAGAGGATGAGGCGATAAGGACTCAAGAGGAGCTGACAAAAGCCGTACGGAACATGGGATATATGAGCGCAACTGTAGATGGCAACATACGTACCCGGAAAAAAAAGCTAAAACTCTATTTTCAGGTTCACTCCGGCGAACCTTACATTGTACGCTCCATTCAATATGATGTTGCAGACGCAAAAATAGCCGATTACCTCCGTGGCGACTCTGCTTCCAGCCGGTTGAAAGAGGGAATGCTCTTTGATGTGAATGTATTAGACGCGGAAAGACAAAGGATCACCAACGTATTACAGAACCACGGTTATTTTCGTTTCCATAAAGATTACATCACCTATACGGCAGATACCGTGCAAAATACGTACGAGGTAGATCTGACACTCCATCTCCAGCTTTATCGTGCTCATGCTACAGACGAGCCTGCCACACACAGGCAATATTACATGGGGAAAGTAGGATTTATCACGGATTATGAAGCACTGCAGTCTTCATCGGTCCAACTGACACAAACCTACGATTCGATTTACTACAAAGGCTATCCGATCTATTTCCGCGATAAGATGCACCTGCGTCCCAAAGTACTGACCGATAACCTGAGATTTTCACCCGGTGCTTTGTACAGCGAACAGGAGGTACAACGTACATACAGCAATTTCGGACGACTATCGGCCCTGAAATACACAAATATGCGATTTATAGAACGTCAGGAAGGAGACAGCGTGAAGCTTGACAGCTATATCCTGCTGACGCGCAACAGACCTCAGTCTGTATCCTTCGAGGTAGAAGGCACAAATACATCCGGCGATCCGGGTGTGGCGGCGTCTGTCTCTTACCAGAACCGTAACCTGTTTCGCGGTTCGGAAACCTTCCTGATCAAATTCCGTGGAGCATTCGAAGCAATTTCCAAACTCAGTACAGATAAAACCAACAACAATTATACGGAATTCGGAGTGGAAAGCAGTATCAACTTCCCCAATTTCCTGTTTCCTTTTCTTTCTTCTACTTACAAACGCAGCGTAAGAGCCAGTACAGAGTTCGGACTACAGTATAACTACCAGATGCGACCGGAATTTACCCGTACAGTGGCCAGTGGTTCCTGGAGTTATCGCTGGATGGAAAGACAACGAGCACAACACCGGATCGATGTACTGGATGTCAGCTTTGTGTACCTGCCCCGGAAATCGGAAAGTTTTATGAACGATTCTACCAACCGGGACAACCCCATTCTGGAATACAACTATAAGAATCGCCTGATCGTACGCAATGGTTATACATACCATTACAGCAGTTCGGGAGCTTCCAATCTCAACCGCACCGCTACCAGCAATTCTTTTGCCATACGTGCCGGGATTGAGTCGGCAGGAAATGTGTTGTATGCCATATCCAAGGCTGCCAACTTCAAAAAGAACTCTACAGGAGAATATCAATTATTGAATATACCTTACGCACAGTACCTGAAAGGGGATTTTGACTTTGCACAGAACATCATCATCGACGAACGCAACTCATTAGCTTTCCATGCGGCATTCGGCATTGCGGTTCCTTATGGAAATGCCAATGCTATTCCTTTTGAAAAACGTTATTTTTCAGGAGGAGCAAATAGCGTACGCGGCTGGTCGGTACGCGGATTGGGACCGGGTTCTTTCCCGGGCGATGGAAATTTCCTGAATCAATCCGGAGATATCAAATTGGATGCCAGTGTGGAATATCGTACCGCGCTTTTCTGGAAGTTCAATGGGGCAGCCTTTATAGACGCTGGTAACATTTGGACACTACGCAAAGATGAAGAGAACCAACCGGGAGGGGTATTCCGCTTCAATGAGTTCTACAAACAGATAGCCATTGCATACGGATTCGGGTTGCGACTGGATATGGATTTCCTTATCCTGCGTTTCGACGGAGGTATGAAGGCACTGAATCCGGTCTATAGATCAGGAATACAAAGATACCCCATCGTCAGCCCTAAATTCAGCAGGGATTTTACTTTCCACTTTGCTGTAGGTTATCCTTTCTGATCCGCCACTTTCCATCTGTTCGTTGCAACAACAAAGTATCCTGAAAGGCTTCTGTAAAAGCGCATGTCTCGTTGACAAAATCCATTTCTATAAAGTTTTGTATCCGGCACACTGCCCATCCCTGCTGCTCGTCTTCATCCAATTCGGTACGAACCAGAGAAACCGTAGCCATACCTGACTGCCGCACAGCATCCAGATGCTCCTGACGGATATTGGAAGCATAATATTGCAACAAGGGTAGGGAAGAGGGTGTCACATATCCGGAAGCCGCTGGATAATTGAGATTGTAAAACGATTCGCAAAAAGCCACAGCACACTTTCCGGCGCGATCCTGCTCTGTCTCGGAAGAACAAGAGATACCTATCACAAAGAAACATACAAAAGAAAAAAAAGAATATCTGTTCATGTCGCGTTGTTTTTGATAACTGTTAAGATTTTGCTCGTTTCTTTATTGAGGCTTATTTTTAGTTCCATTTTTTTGTTTTTGTGGCGATAACCAACGGTCGACGCAGTCAATAGCGGGCTATTTGAGCCAGAAAAAGAGGAAAATGGGGCAAAAAGAAGACTAAAGAAAGGGCGAAAAATACCTAAAATACTATTTGTGGAAAATCCTAACAGTTATTTAGAAAAGCTATAAGATTTAAAAGCAGAAAAGACCTGCCCTTGCCTTCAGGCAACCGACAGATCTTTCTGTATAAATTGAACGAATAACAGGATCAGTGCATAGCATAATACACATCACCCGACAGCATCTGATGTGCTGCCGTTACACCCTTTTCGTCCAGTGTCACGTTCAGCGTATCCCCATTAGGCAGGTAGAGCTGTGCGGTTCCATCTTCATTAAAACGAAGCAGGTCGCTGCTCTTTCCGTCGGCTTCTGCACTCCAGGTATTTGTTTCCTGACTGTATACCAACTCCATAGACAGACTTTCACCCTCTTTCGTGATGCTGTATCCGTTTTCTTTTACTTCTACCAGATAGTCTCCGTTTTCGCCTTTCACTCTTTTCACTTCACCTACATTTGCCATAGGATTGGTTCCCGACCAGAACTCAATGGAATTGATGACCAGCACATCTGCAAGATAAGCTACTCCATATACAGGAACAATGTTAATGGCCAGAAACACGAGTTCATTTACGAATTTATTGCTGATCTCCTGATTCCAGGTAGCAAGACGATTGAATAACCCGAACGATCCTACACATGAACTGAACAAGATAGTGGTGCTAAGCATACAAGCAGTGACAAATGTAAATTTGCTTCTTCTCATAACGATTTCAATTAAAGATTTATATTATAAATTCGACAAAAAGTCAGTTACCCTCCAGAATGGATTGGCAACTACAAATATAAATCTTTTTCGGAAATCCTCAGCAACGGATCAGTCTAATTTTCTGCCTGCTGTTTCGAACGATCCAGCATATTGCGTAGCAGGTAATCCACAGAATATTTTCCCGGACCACTGATAAAGAGCATAATAAAGACAATCATATAGACAAAAGACAGTTCCTTCTGGGAAAAAGGGTCGCCTGCATGAGCCACAAAAGTTGCCATAATCATGGTGAAGATTATGGGAATGAGAGCCAGACGATGCAGAAATCCTATAATAACAGCCATCGAACAAAACAATTCGGCAAAAATAGCCAGGCTGACAGACACCGTACTACCTACTCCCAAAGGATCTGGAAATGTGGAAGATAGTTCGTGAAAGTTGCTCCACTTCTGGATACCATGATTCATTAATAACAAACCGAAGATGATACGCATGGCCAGAAGAAAGAGTGCGGCAGATTTTTGGTCCGGTTTAGCAGGAAACAGATATTTGTAATACATAAAGGTTTTGGTTTTTAAATAAATTTACTTGTAGAGACGCAATACTTTGCGTCTCAGCATAAACAAATCTCACATATTATATCTCGCATATATAAAATCCTCTTTTATGAATTGCATTTGAAATGCAAAGCATTGTGTTTGAGACGCAAAGTATTGCGTCTCTACAAGTGTTCATCTTTCGGCTCTCCTTTTACCAGAGGTTTGATAATGAGACGCAAAGTCGGGTCGCGTGTGAAATAGCTCCACACCCAGTCGAAGAACACAAGCATCCTGTTCTTTATTCCCAGAATATTC
>DALZBD010000173.1:0-7882 GCA_031977515.1 Bacteroides sp.
ATGCCGGTAGCTATTATGTGTATGGGAATTCTGTTTAATCTGCTCAATGGGTTTATGCAAGGATATTGGCTTTTCCATCTGGCGCCAGTGGGTTACTACACCACAGAGTGGTTGTGTAGTCTTCCTTTTAGTATAGGAGTTATACTTTTCTTTGTCGGTATGGCGATAAACTGGCATTCGGACTATGTGATCCGGAATCTTCGTAAGCCGGGAGATACACGTCATTATCTGCCTCAGAAAGGGATGTATCGGTATGTTACTTCGGCAAATTACTTCGGTGAGCTGATCGAATGGGCGGGTTTTGCTTTACTTACATGGTCTATGGCAGGACTTGTATTTCTCTGGTGGTCAATTGCCAACCTGGTGCCTCGCGCAAATGCCATCTGGCATCGGTATAAAGATGAATTTGGCGATCAGATGGGGGACAGGAAAAGGATTCTGCCATTTATCTATTGAAACAGGTGAGAGACCACATAGAAACAGAGAGGTTTGTCTCAGGATGTTCCGGATACTGTGATAAGTGATACGAACTATCTCTCTGAGTGAGGTATTATAAACACAAATAGGAAGAAATGGAAAAAGGGATAGCTGTTGTAACCGGTGCCGGAGGAGGGATGGGAGTTGAGATCACCCGTTCGCTGTTAAAGGCTGGTTATCGGGTGGTTATGGCGTGCCGGAACATGGAAAAGGCAGCGCGTATCCGGCAGGAGTTGATCCGTGAGATGAACCTTCCCGAAGAGCGGGCAGAGGTGGCGCAACTGGATCTGTCTTCGTTACCGGCCATTTGTGCTTTTGCCGATCGTTTGTTGGAAAAAGGGGAGAAGATCGCTTTACTGATGAATAATGCGGGTACGATCTCCACCTGCTTCTCTCTGACAGAAGAAGCATTGGAACATACAGTGGGGGTAAACTATGTGGCTCCTTATCTGCTTACCCGTAAGTTGCTGCCGTTGATGGGTGCGGGTAGCCGGATCGTAAATATGGTATCCTGTACATATATTATTGGGAAACTCAAATTCCCGGACTTCTTTACCCGTGGCAGGTGTGGCAGCTTTTGGAGGTTATGGGTCTACAGCAATACCAAATTAGCCTTTCTGTTATTTACTTTCTCATTGTCCCGCAGGCTACAAGGACAGGGTATCTCTGTAAATGCTGCCGATCCGGGTATTGTCTCTACCAATATGATAGCCATGAAGAAATGGTTTGATCCGCTGACCGACCTCTTCTTTCGTCCGTTTATCCGTACTCCCCGCAAGGGTGCATCCACTGCCATTGATCTGTTACTGGATGCACAGTGGAAGGAGACTACAGGTACTCTTTTTGTTTCCAATAAACCCGTTAAGTTATCTACCCATTATCTGCAACATCCGCAGGCGGAAGAATTGTGGGAAAAAACAGAAGAGATCGTGAAAAACTGGTTGTAATATTTTTTGTGAGTTCAGCCTCCCCTTTTCATAAGAGGTCCTACCTTTGTTTTTTCTCAGATGCTTTTGTAAAAGGATAGGTGTGGTGACTGCTACGGAATATGAATGTATAGCATGAATACTCCGTTCGCGTTTCTTACTGATCTGTCTGCATCATGCTTTCAAAAAGATAGGAAAGCCTGTTGGGCCTTTTTTTGTGGTTTCAGGAAGGAGTATGCGGTTGTGGATAGAAAATATCAAAATGTCAACACTCTTTCTTGCTGTGAATCATAGAAAAATATCCTATGAGTACATTGTGGTGTCCATATTTTTGTCAACTTTTTCTGTAAATGAATGTCCGGCCTCTTACCTGTATACATACAAAGAGGTGACTTTCGCAAAAGCCACCTCTTCTATATTCTAACAGGCCCGGTCAGATGGAAAGTGCCCGTAACACATTTACCAGTTCCGCCTTGATCGGTTTATCATTTTTAATTGCTTTGGAGAATGGTACATACACCACTTCATCGTGTACAATGCCTATCATCACATTTCTCTGGTCGTCCAGTAAGGCTTCTACCGCAGCTGCTCCCAATCTGCTTGCCAGGATACGATCCTGTGCGGAAGGGCTTCCACCACGTTGCAGGTGTCCCAGAATGGTAACACGTACATCATAGCCCGGATATTCGTTTTTTACACGTTCCGCATAATGCATCGCCCCGCCGGTAAGTTCGCTTTCTGCTACCAGTACAATGCTGCTGTTCTTGGACTTGCGGTATCCGTTCTTGATAAATTCTTCCAATTGGTCTACATCGGTATTGAACTCCGGAATGATAGCCGCTTCGGCGCCTGAGGCGATTGCTCCATTGAGTGCGAGGAAACCGGCATCACGCCCCATTACCTCTACAAAGAAAAGCCGTTCATGCGAAGTTGCCGTATCACGTATCTTATCCACAGCGTCCAGGATTGTGTTCAATGCAGTATCATAACCAATGGTACTGTCGGTACCATAGAGGTCATTATCAATCGTCCCGGGCAGTCCTACACACGGAATGTTGTACTCCTGAGCGAAAATGCGGGCACCGGTCAGAGATCCGTCTCCTCCGATGACTACCAGTGCATCTATTCCTTCCCGTTGCATCGTTTCATAAGCTATTTTTCTGCCTTCGGGTGTACAGAACTCCTTGCAACGTGCAGTTTTGAGAATAGTCCCACCCAACTGTATGATGTTACTCACATTCTGACTTTGAAATTCAGCGATTTCACCGGTGATAAGTCCTTTATATCCTCTGTAGATCCCTTTTACCTGTAGTCCGTGAAAGATAGCGGTTCGTGTTACTGCGCGGATAGCTGCGTTCATTCCCGGAGCATCTCCTCCGGAAGTTAAAATGCCTATACATTTTATTGTTGCCATAACAAATTTTGTTTTTAATCGACTTTGCAAAGATAACAAAAAGTAATTTATTCCTGTTATTATTGGTATTTATATAATTGTAAAGGTTTATTTGCTTACATTTTGAGTATTGTGTGCCTGCACATAAGAGAAAACTTCTTCCATCAACCATTTGGGGGTGGAAGTAGCTCCGCAAATACCAACGGAACGCACATCCGACATCCATTGCGGGTCAATGTCGTCTGCATTTTCCACCAGGTAGGAGTTGGGGTTCACCTTGAGACATTCACTGAAAAGCATCTTCCCGTTGGAACTCTTCTTTCCGCTGACGAAAAACACCAGTTCGTGCGAGGCAGCGAATTTTCGTATATTAGGAATACGATTGGCTACCTGTCTGCAGATGGTATCATAATACCTGAAAGAGGCTTGCGGAGAGATATTCTCTTGAATATAACTGACAATACTGACAAACTCATCCAGTGATTTCGTTGTTTGCGAGTAGAGGCGTATAGGGCGGGAGAGATCCAGCTTTTTCGCTTCTTCCAGACTTTCGATGACTACTGCTTCACCTGTGGTTTGTCCTACCAGACCCAGTACTTCGGCGTGGCCATTTTTCCCATAAATAACGATCTGTGTCTGCTCTTCCTTCTTCTGATACTCCTGTTGTATCTTTTTCTGAAGCCGTAGTACTACCGGACAAGTAGCGTCTATAATATGAATATGATTGCGCCGTGCGGTTTCGTATACCTCAGGAGGCTCTCCATGAGCCCGGAGAAGTACCTTTGCATGGTGCAAACGAGCAAACTCTTCATGGTTGATGGTGATCAATCCCATCTTTTTCAGTCGTTCTACTTCCCGGCTGTTGTGTACGATGTCTCCCAGGCAATAGAGGATCTCACCCTGTGCCAGTTCTTCTTCTGCTTTCCGGATAGCTGTGACTACTCCGAAGCAAAATCCAGATCCATCGTCAATCTTTATTTCTTTCATTCCCTTTTACAGAAGAACGGCAAAATTCCTGTTTTGTTGTTTTTACTGTAGCTATGATCTGCTGATCAGTTGCTGCCCGTTACTTTTTCAAATTGTTCCAGCAGCCACTTTTTTTGTTCATCAATAGTCATATCACTATTGTCCAGCTGAAGGGCATCTTCTGCTTTACGCAGGGGGCTGACTTCCCGGTTCTGGTCGATGAAATCGCGCTCTTTTACATTGGCCAGGATCTCTTCGTAATCGGCAGTCATACCTTTTTGTTGCAACTCTTTATAACGTCTGTCTGCCCGTATTTCAGGAGAAGCAGTCACAAATATTTTGAGTTCGGCATCCGGAAAAACCGTTGTACCGATATCGCGGCCGTCCATTACGATCTTCTTCTCTTGCCCCATTTGCTGTTGCTGTGCGACCAGAGCGGTACGCACAAAATCAAGTGTGGCTACGGGACTCACCCAGGAGGAGACTTCCATGGAGCGTATCTTCTTCTCTACGTTTTCTCCATTGAGATACGTTTCCGGACGTCCCGTTTCGGGATTTAGCCGGAAAGAAATATGGATATCATCCATTTTCTCCCTGAGAGCCCGGGTATCTATATGTTCTCCGTCAAAAAGATTGTTTTCCAGTACATAGAGCGTTACCGCGCGGTACATGGCGCCACTGTCAATGTAGATATATCCGATCTCTTTGGCCAGGTCTTTGGCCATGGTACTTTTACCACAGGAAGAAAAGCCGTCGATGGCTATGGTTATATTTTTCATCTGGATCGTATGATTTTAAAAAACAGTCCAAAGATACACTAAATTTGATTTTCTTTTTCCGTGTTATCTTTTTATTAAAGAGAATAACATATTTTTCTTTTTCTCTGTTGTGACAGGTAAGATCACCTCATAGATATTTTAATGCTAAATTACTGTTGATATAATGCTCCGGTGTGTGTGGTACGTGGTATGTAGACTTCATATATCCTGACCGTTTGACAGAAGTATAAGAAAAGAAAAGCAGAAGCCGGTAAGGTTTAAAAAAATAAAAATCCAACCCGGCTTGTGAAAAAAAACGCCGGCGGGTGAATACTTTATTGGAAAATGTACTATATTTGCCCCAAATGGGAAACACTTAAAAAATAAATATTGATATGGAAGTAAAAAAGACACCCAAAGCAGACCTCGAGGGCAAGAAATCAACCTGGTTACTTGTAGGTTATGTCCTGGTATTGGCTTTTATGTTTATTGGCTTCGAATGGACCAAACGAGACATACAGGTTGATACGTCACTCGCTATTCAGGAAGTGATATTTGAAGAAGAGATCATTCCTATTACACAGCAGGAAGAAATTGTTGCTCCTCCTCCTCCGGAAGCACCTTCTGTGGCTGAGGTACTGACTATTGTGGATGACCAGGCTGATGTGCAGGAAACTGCTCTGGCTACTACCGAAGATACAGGTGAGCGTGTGGAAGTGAAATATGTACCGGTGGTTGTAGAAGAAGACGAGCCGGACGAGCAGGTGATCTTCGATGTGGTAGAAAATATGCCCGACTTCCCCGGTGGTCAGGCTGCATTGATGCAGTATCTGAGCAAGAATATCAAATATCCGACTATCGCTCAGGAAAATGGAACTCAGGGACGTGTAATTGTACAGTTCGTTGTGAACGTGGATGGTTCCATCGTAGATGCGCAGGTTGTACGTAGTGTCGATCCTTATCTGGATAGAGAAGCTATCCGTGTGATCAGTACCATGCCTAAATGGAAACCCGGTATGCAAAGAAACAAGCCGGTACGTGTAAGATATACAGTACCTGTAATGTTCAGGTTGCAGTAATACAAACATACGAAAAAGCGGAGGCTGCCCATAAGCAGCCTCTTTTCATACATATCTGCTTATTCTCTATATAATATTATGTTTACACCTTCTCAACTGATCGATCAGATAGACAAACACATTTCTCTTCTGCCTTTTGACAAAACACCCCATGGATTGTACGAACCGATCCGATATGTCATGCATCTGGGAGGTAAGCGTATCCGTCCGGTATTGATGATGATGGCGTACAATCTCTACAAAGAATCTGTGGAAGACATTCTTTCTCCGGCGGTTGGTCTGGAAATTTATCACAACTTTACTCTTTTACATGACGATCTGATGGACCGGGCCGATAAAAGGCGTGGGAAAGAAACTGTGCATAAAGTATGGGGGGATAACACTGCTATCCTTTCCGGAGATGCGATGCTGATCCTTGCATACCATTATATCTCCATGGTACCGGAAGAGACATTGAAGAGTGTACTTGATGTTTTCGGACGTGCCGCGTTGGAAGTTTGTGAAGGACAGCAATACGATATGGAGTTCGAGGGCAGGCTACAGGTTTCCGAGGAGGAATATGAAGTCATGATCCGATTGAAAACGGCAGTACTTCTGGCAGCAGGGCTGCAAATAGGTGCTCTCCTGGGCGGAGGCTCACAAAAGGATGCAGATCTGTTATACAATTTTGGTATTTATACAGGACTTGCTTTTCAATTGAAGGACGATCTACTGGATGTATACGGAAATCCGGAGATATTCGGTAAGAATCTGGGTGGAGATATCGTATGTAACAAAAAGACCTATTTATTGATCAAAGCTCTGGAAAAGTCAGATTCTTTTCAGAAAGAATCATTCTTATACTGGTTGCAGAAAGACTGCGATCCGGAAAAGAAGATTGCTGAGGTTACAAAACTATACAATGATCTTCATATCAAAGATATTTGCCAGAAGAGGATCGATGAACTCTATGGAGAAGCGGTCGCCTGTCTCCAACAGGTAGATGTGGCTCCGGAAAGGAAACAGGAACTTCAGAGATTGGTAGAACAGTTGATGTATCGTGAACTATAAAACAGGGAGGAGAATATATGCCTTACAGAAGGTTGCCTAATACAGACCAGGCCCGTATCAGGGCTCTGAGATCCGCAGTGGAAAAGGGAGAGGCAAATGATATCTATAATCTGGCTATCTCATTGAAAACATTCACGGAAGCAAGAAATTTTCTTATGAAATTCGAGGCTGCTCAGAAATACTACAAGCAGTCTTATGATAATCAGGCGCGTACCAGTCGGAAACATCAGGGCAATGTAAAAAGTGCCCGTCTCTATATATCCCATTTTATACAGGTACTTAACCTTTCGGTTCTTCGTGGAGAGATCAAATCTGTTCATAAACAGTATTATGGTTTGGATATGGATAACTACAGTGTTCCCGATCTCACAAGTGAAGCTGCCATGGCGGAGTGGGGGAAGAAAGTGATTGAAGGGGAAAAGAAGAGGACTTCTCAGGGAGGAATACCTATCTATAATCCTACGATTGCCAAAGTGAAAGTTCACTACGATATTTTTATGGAGGGATATGAGCGTCAGAAGAACCTTCAGACCATTACCAATCGTAGTCTCGAAGAGTTGGCCTCCATGCGTGCACGCGCAGACGAACTCATTCTGGATATCTGGAATCAGGTGGAGAAGAAATACGAACATATACATCCCAATGAAATGCGTCTGAACCATTGCAGGAGTTATGGACTGATCTATTATTACCGCACAGGAGAAAAAGTAGCGGCAGAACTTTGAGAGGAATTTCATGACTTTGATAGATACACATGCTCATCTTTATCTGGAAGACTTTTCAGAGGATCTTCCGTCCGTTATGCAGCGTGCCCGTGAGGCAGGACTTACTCATATCTTTTTACCAAATATAGACAAAGACAGTATAGAACCTATGCTGCAACTCTGCCGGGACTATGATACATTGTGTTATCCCATGATGGGATTACATCCGACTTCGGTAGACCTGTCGTATCAGGAACAACTTGCTGTAGTGGGACAACAATTGAAAGAAAATCTCACAACGTTTGTAGCCATAGGAGAAATTGGTCTTGATCTGTATTGGGACCAGACCTTCCTGCAACAACAATTAGATGCGTTTGACAGACAGGTGCAGTGGGCATTGGAGTATAATTTGCCTGTAATTATACATTGCAGAGATGCTTTTGAAGAATTATATACCGCTCTTTTACCTTATAAGGATACATCTCTTACCGGGATCTTTCATAGCTTTGCCGGAAACGTGGAAGAGGCC
>DALZBD010000174.1:0-7868 GCA_031977515.1 Bacteroides sp.
AAGGACCTTCTCACGCATACTCTGCGACACAGCTCCGTTCATAAAGAGGCGGAGCTGTGCTTTTATTTCTCTGATCTGTTCGTTTACATCCATCGATCAATTGTTTCGGGTAGGTAAAGTGGAGTAGTCTTTGCTGTAACGCAACATCTGCTCTGCAAAGCCCTCTTCATAACTGACCTTTACATCCGTCAGTTTTCCGGCATTGTCCCGGACAGCCTCGTAACGGGGATTCACAAAACCTTTGTAGGGAGACAAATTGAGTTTCTGGTAACGTTCCAGCACCTCGGTATGCAATGCCGGATCTACTTTCACTGCGTAGTTTTCGACCAGAGAACGAGCCTGCTCATAATCTCCGGTGGATTTGATTCGTTGGACCTCAGCCAGCAATTCACCAAACAGGGTGCGCAATTTCGGATAGTCATTGATTACGACGTATGTTTTCCCCTCTTTTTTCACCATTTCCACTACTTTATCGGCGGCTCCCTTCTCATATACCCAACGGGCGATCAGCTGACGATTGCGCATATGAGCCTCTTCTACATTATTTCCGGGCTCTATACGTACAAGTTGTGTCATCAGTCCGTTCATAAGAAAAGTGTAATATTCCGCTTTGTAAGCTTCATCATTGGGCGTAAGTCCCAGTTCCACAAGCTTCGGATCGGCTACATAATAGAGTCCGAACAGATCGGCACGTGTCTCTTCGATGGTAGAGCCGTATGCTTTGAGCGCATCCGTATCTACTCCCGGCAGAAGTTTGCCCGAGCCATGTCCCAGACATTCGTGCAGGTCGGTATGCAGATTACCTGTCAAGTCGCCGTATGCATCTATCAGGCGCTTCTCTGTATCGCTGTAGACAAATTCGTCGTGGAATCCGTTGCCATGAGCCGCTTTGTTGTATGCGTCTGTGATATTACCGATGGTGACCGACTTGGAGCCGTGCTGACTGCGTATCCAGTCGGCATTGGGCAGGTTGATGCCAATGGCCGTAGCGGGATAGAGATCTCCGGCCAGAATGGCAGCTGTGATCACCTTCGCCGATACTCCTTTCACCTCTTCTTTCTTAAATTGAGCGTCTACGGGGGAATGGTCTTCAAACCACTGCGCATTCTCACTGATGAGTTCGGTACGTTGGGTGGCTTCCATATCCTTGAAGTTGACCAGAGATTCCCAACTGGCTTTCATACCCAGCGGATCTCCGTAACTCTCGGTAAACCCGTTGATAAAGTCGATCCGTGAATCGAGATCTTTTACCCACAGGATAGAATACGTGTCGAATGTCTTCAGATCACCCGTGCGGTAGTATTTGATCAGTTCGGAGATCACAGCCTGCTGCGCGTCGTTCTCTGCCACAGCTTCTGCTTTTTCCAACCAGCCTACGATACGTTCGAGTGCCTGTGTATAGAGACCTCCTATTTTCCAGACTTCTTCGGTGATTTTGCCATCCTTTTTCACCAGACGACTGTTGAGGCCGTAAGAGATGGGAGTCTGGTCTTTCGGATCTTTGCGTGCATTGTAATATGCCTCCGCCTCTTGTTGAGTGACTCCATCGTAATAATTGCAGGCCGATGTCAATACAAGGTCTTCACCGTCTGCCTGATTCACCCGTTTGGGCATCACAGCCGGATCAAAGATCACCGGGAAGATCACGCGGCAGAATGATTCCACATCTTCCCCTTCCGAAAGAGGAAGTTGAGAGGCATCCAACTGATCTATCTGCCTCCGCAGGAAATCTTCACTAAAACCGGGTACGAACTTCTCCATTCCGTAATGGTGATGAATACCGTTGGAAAACCATATCCTCTTCAGGTATATTTCCATAGCTTTGAAATCGGGATCATTCCTGTCTCCATCGTATAGGTACTGATTATATACCGCCTCCAGAAGCCGGCGGATAGCAAGGTTGTATTTACCATTCTGGTCAAAGAGAATATCCCGTCCTTCCAGAGCGGCTTCCGATAAATAATATATCAGCTCTTTTTGTTTCAAACTCAACTCCTCAAAGCCTGGTACCTGGTACCTGAGGATCTGTAAATCGGCAAATTGTTCCACGTTGTAGTCAAATTTATCTTTCCCGGCTGTTTCGTTTCCAGCTCCTCCGCACGACACCAGGACAGTCGTAGCCAGAGCCATAGATACCATGTAGTGTTTCATATATCGGATACAGATTGTATTTAATTCCTTTTGCAAAGATAGTGAAAGCCGAGCGGCAAAGCGCAAACTTGTTTGAAGATTTGCCCAAGGCGCATCCTATCTTATCTAAAGATAGTGAAAGCTGTTTTAGACAGAAGAACAGAAGAACAAAAGAATTCAATGGAGATTCAGAGTCTATAAACTGTAAACTAAATATATGTTCTTATGTTCTTCTGTCTAAAAACAGAAAAAAGGATGTATCCCGGAGGACAAATCCTTTTTCGATTAGCTTTTCAGTATATCGTAGAACTGCTTCTCTTATTTTTCCGCATTTTTTTTACGATATCCGTTAGGAGTCTCACCTACATATTTGTAGAAAGCCGCGTAGAATGACTGACGATTTGCAAAGCCAACCATAGCACTGATCTCTTCTACATTCTTATCGGCATATCTCTTGTCTGTCAACAGGTGAAGTGCATCTTTCACTCTGTATTCATTCAGCAGGCAAGAGTAGTTCATACCGAAACGTGAGTTCACTACAGCCGACAAATAACGAGTATTTGTCTTCAACTCTTTCGCCAGATCTTTAGCTGAATAGTCGGGGTCTCTGTACTTCTTCTGTACCACCACAATATTCAGTATCTTGTCATACAACTCATCAGCCAGTTCAGGTCTGATCAACGATCTGTAGGCTGCTTTCTTGTCTTTTTTCTCGCGCAGGTTATAAGGCTGCTTCTTGGGAGCCTCCTCCTGTTTTTTGTTTTCTAAATCACTCATCGAATTAACTGGTTAGGGTTTGTAATAAATATACACTGTTCTAGTTAGCCTTAGCTGTCACAAATCTCGTACATTTTTTTCAAATACACAACTTTTTCGTATATATTTTTTCTATAGGAACAATTCAAATCCATTCTTACCCTTTGCTTTAACCTGATAATAAGAAACTTTAACATTACTTCATAGATTTAATTGACATTCACCAAGTACCTCTACATACTGATGGTGACGACAGTAATTTCATATACCGGAAAAGAAGGGAAGTGGTTTCAGAGAAGGATATACATTCTTTCAGAGTACAAAATTCACTCATTTTTTACGGAACTTACTTCCGTTTATATGACGTTCCGGACAGGTCGATGTGCAAATTAAGAAATAGTTATAGTTAATAAAATCGATACTTCATGAGTTAAAAAAGTGGCAAATAAATTCTTTTTTCCTACTCTGTTTTTTCTGAAACATCAAAAAGCAATAGAAGATCAGTCATAAATCGAATCTTTTTCTACACTCTGTCTGCAAATAGAGAAAATAGATACCAGAGTGTAGAAACCCTTGCATAATCTCCTCCAAAAAGCCTTAGAGCTTTCAGAAAGGAGAAGAATAAATTAAAAACAGGACATCGCTGCAAAACTATATCAGGTCGGCCGGAGAAGTATCTGCGGATAATATAGAATAGCTGTAAAAAGAATGAAACAGGTATTTATTTAACGCGTTTTAACTGCTCTCTTAATTCGGATACAGGAAAGCCCAAAGAAATAGCTTTCTCAAAATTCTGCCTGGCCAGAGCAGTCTTTTTCATGGACAGGTAGATCTCTCCTCTCACGTAATATGAGGTCGGATCAGTTGGATTCAACCGGATAGCCTCTTCCAGATCAAGTATAGCGACATCGGCATGTTGCATATCAAACTGCAAATTGGCACGGGCAATATAAAGCTCAGATTCCGTTGGGAATTCAAGGATGAGGTCGTTGAGAAGTTCCAAAGACTCCTTCTGGTTTCCCATACGCTGACCAAGAGTCACCAGTCCGAGACGCCCGGCATAGTTTTGCGGATCTATTTTCAACAGATGATCATAATCGGCACGGGATTCCTGATACTGTATGCGGCTCATATAGATATATGCCCGCATCAGAAGTGCTTCTACATGATCTGTGTCTTGTGCAAGGACTTCGTTGTAGTCGAGAATGGCACGATTGAGTTCACCCAGCTCCAGATAGAGAGAGGCTCTATTGAGCAAAACGGGAATGTAATGGGGATATATATTCAAAGAAAGAGTAAACGATTCGATGGCCTCTTCGTATTTACCCATACGCTGCTGTACAATGCCCAGACTGGAAAAGATCATGGTATTCCTGACATTGGCTGGTTCGACACGCAAAGCTTCTTTAAAGAAATACTCTGCCTGTGACAGGCTGTCTGCTTCGACCATTTCCAGGCCACGTTGGTAATACTCCTGATAGCTTTGGGCACTCACTGAAAGAAATCCTGCTGTACCAAGCAGGAAAGAGATCCATCGTTTTTTCATTCTTCTTCTAAAGGATATGCGTCAAACGCGTACAATTCAGTCGACAGATACCGTTCACCGGTATCCGGCAACAAGACTACAATGTTCTTATCCGCCCATCCGGAGCGCCCTGCTAACTGTCTGGCAGCAGTTAAAGCAGCACCTGCGGAGATGCCTGCCAGCAGACCTTCCAGGGTAGCCAGTTCCCGCCCTGCGCGAATAGCCTCCTGATCGGCAACGGCCATCACTTCGTCTACTACCGACGAATCGTAGATAGAGGGTACAAAGTTGGCCCCTATACCCTGTATACGGTGAATAGCGGCCTTTCCTCCTGATAGAAGTGGGGAAGAAGCAGGCTCTACGGCTATGATACGTACATCGGGATTCCATTCTTTGAGTGCTTTACCGATCCCGCTGATCGTACCACCGGTACCTACACCAGCGACGAATGCATCTACGTGTCCATCTGTATCTACCCAGATTTCCCGGGCGGTAGTACGGGTATGCACTTCGGCATTGGCCGGGTTTTCAAACTGCTGAAGGATCAGTGATCCGGGAAGGGTCTGATTTAATTCGTGAGCTTTTGCTATGGATCCGGCCATACCTTCCATGCCATCGGTGAGCACAATACAGGCCCCCAATGCTTTCAGCAAGTTGCGTCGTTCCAGACTCATTGTCTCGGGCATAGTCAGGATCAGTTTGTATCCCTTGATAGCAGCCACCATGGCCAGCCCCACTCCTGTATTCCCGCTGGTGGGTTCAATAATAGTGGCTCCGGGCAGCAATACTCCTCTTTGCTCCGCATCCTCGATCATAGCAAGTGCCACCCGATCCTTTACACTTCCTGCCGGATTGAAGGATTCGAGCTTTGCAATTAACCGGTTCTGCAGACTGTATCGCTTTTCATAAGCAGCCAGACGCAACAACGGGGTCTGGCCAATCAGTTCAGTAAGATTGCTCGCTATCTTTGCCATATATATCTATATGTATAAATCAACAGTTATAATAGGAAAGGTACCATTCATGGAACCGGCGCATTCCTTCGGCGATGGAGACTGCAGGTTTATAACCGAAATCATCCTGCAAGCGGCTGGTATCGGCGTATGTATGATATACATCACCAGGCTGCATATCTACCATCTGTTTTACAGCCGTCTTTCCGGTGACGGTCTCTATCTCTGAGATGAAGTCCATCAGTTGAACCGGCTGGGAATTGCCGATATTGTACAACGTATGTTTCACTTTCCCTGCGGGAGGAACAGATAAGATACATACCAGCCCATTGACAATATCATCGATATAGGTAAAGTCCCGTTTGAGTTGTCCGTGATTGAATACACGGATCGTCTGTCCGCTGCTGATTGCTTTCATAAATAAAAAAGGAGCCATATCAGGACGCCCCCAGGGGCCATATACTGTAAAGAAACGCACTCCGGTAGCCGGGATCTGATACAGGCTGCTATAGGCATAGGCCATCATCTCATCTGCCTTTTTGGTAGCGGCATACAAGCTGGCTGGCGAATCGGTACGGTCGTCTTCGGAAAATGGAGTCTTTTCATTCAGCCCGTAGACACTGCTGGAACTGGCATATACAAGATGCTTCACGGGATAATGCCGGCAACACTCTAACAGATAAAGAAATCCCATCACATTGGAGGAAACATAGGCTTCGGGGTTTTCTGTGGAATAGCGTACTCCGGCCTGAGCTGCCAGATTGACCACAGCATCAAAGCGTTCTGTTTCAAACAGATTGTTCAATGCATCCTTGTCGCAGAGATCCATACGCACAAAACGATAGGCGGGATAGCGCCTACTTGTTATCTGCTGTCCTTCCACACTATCTGCTGCATCTATACCGGTATCTTTCAGACGATCATACTTCAATTGTACCTCGTAGTAATCATTGATGTTGTCCATCCCCACTACCTGATGGCCTTCTTTCATCAGAGCGTGCACTAGATGCATTCCGATAAAACCAGCTGTTCCCGTTACTAATATTTTCATGTATATACTTCTATAAAACGATCACTGTATGCTTACCCACCTCAGCCTTCACTTTACCGCTAAGATAATCGCGTAATTCTTCGTCGCGGTTGAGTCGCCGGGTACGGATAAAGAGGATCTTACTGTCACATTTCCCTTGCAGTACCTCTTCCCGGCTTACTCTTTCTACATCTTCGTGCAAAAATACATCCATATTCTCCGGACGGGTCAGTGTATACGCACAATATCCTGTTGTATGATACGTCTCGGCAAGTACCAGGGCTTCCCGGCAAACCTCTTCATAACCTATTTGAGAATTGGTCTGAGGCAGACTGCAACCTGCTGCAAATATAGTGCAAAACAGACCTATAGCCAGTGTATTGATGGCTTTATTTAACTCTTTTTTCCTGTATAGTAGCCAGATACATACAAACCCTGAGATCATCAATGCTGCTGCGGCAACATACAGCCAACTATTGGAAAGAACTGAAAAGCCTCTGCGGGAGAGGATCAGAACCACAGGAAAAGCAGCTATGTATACGATTGCCGGCACAGTCAGTGTAAAAGCCAGCCAACGGTTCCAACGAAAACGGGACAACAACAGAACTGTGAGATAGATAAAGAAAGGGAAAGCCGGAGCCATATAGATCTGTATCTTGGAGCTGATGGACGAGAGAAATACAAAAGTGGTCAGAAGCACCACTGCAAAGAATCGCTCCAGGTCTGTGCGTATATAGCGGCGAACGACAGAGACAGCCAGTATTCCAGCCAGCAACAGGGACCAGGGAGCCAGAGAATACCAGAAGGAGACTATATAGTAATAGAATGGCTCCTGATGATGGAATGAGTCTACTGCCCGATTGACAGTCTGGTGAAACAAAAGATTGTTGACATATTCATCTCCTCCTTCCAGATATACACCCAGAAACCACAGTAGAGATCCTCCCAATACCACCACCCAGGTACGCCACCCCCAGTAACGCCCGATGGTTTTTATCTTCCCGGAGATCAACAGAAAAACAAGTGTGGAAAGGATGGGTACTACCAATCCAATGGGGCCTTTGGAAAAAAGAGCCAGAAACAGAAACAGGGCGAAATACCATTGGAGTCTCCGGATATTGCCCTCCTGTTTATAGATCCGGTAAAAGGTATAAAGGTTGAGTACGATGAACATACACATCATCATATCCATCCGGTGGATGACAGTAAGTCCCAGAAACAGCCCTGAGGTCATGAGCATCAGCTGTGCGGAGATCCGGTTTTCATAACTGGTTTCTTTGCTGATCCAGCGATCCATGACTTGTATAAGGATCACCGACGGAAGAAAGGACAGAAGGGAGAGAAACCACATATAATGACCTCCCAGCAGCCAGCGTCCCAACATCGCCAGCCAGAAATAGAGAGGAGGTTTATCGGCATAGAGTTGTCCCTGGTTGGTAAAGGTAAAGAAAGTGCCATTTCCCAGGGCTTCATC